>JAKBCX010000273.1 GCA_021807465.1 Pseudomonadota bacterium
CGCCCTGCGCCTGCTGCACAATACCGCCCTGCCCCGAAGCCGTAAGGCTGAAACCTGACAAAACAGGCGCGGGCGGCGCCGCCACGCCAAGCTGTGTGAAGCCCAGATGCAGCGCCCAGCGCGCGCCCGCTGGCTGGGCAGGTGCCGCGCCCGCGGGCGCGGGCTGGGCCAGCGGCGCAGTAGCAGGCGCCTGCGCCGCCGGTTTGGGCTGGCGGACATCCAGCACCGGCCCAGTGAAATCCGCCTGCCAGCGCCCGCCCGGCTGCGCTGGCCAGCTCAGGCGCCCCGCCGCGCGGCTATTGCCGATGGAAACGCTGGAGAAAACCATGCCGTTGCCTTGTTGCACCCCCGCGACGCTAAGCCCGGGCGCGGTTACGGAAATGCTTTGCGCCGCCACGAACACCCCATCGCGCAAAGAGGCCGTGAGGTTAACCTGCCCCGCTTGCCCCGGCCCTTTGGACCAGCCGAAAATCGGCAGGCTGAGGTTTGCCGGGCCAAGGCTGGCCTGCAGCGTGGCGGTCTGCGCCCCCGTGGCGGTGCCGGTAATATGCAGGGCAAACGGCGCCGTGCCCGTTACAGGGCCATAAAGTCCGCTTGCGGTATCCAGGCCCAGATAATGCCAGAACGGCGCGCCGGCCGTGCCGTTCACCAGCAAATCCTGCTTACCGGCTCCGGCAAACTCCTCATGCAGCGTTAATGTTAGCGGCTGGCCGGTAAATTCCGCCTTGGCCTGCAGGGCCAGCCTATGGCCATCGGTCTGCAACTGCACGGCGCCCTGGCGCAGCCCCAGCCCTGACAGCACATCGGGCATGGCGGCATCCGTAATCTGCGCTGTCACGTTCAGTTTCATCTGGCCGAAAGTCAGGTCTGGCACGAAGGGAATGGTGGCGCTCACATGCCCCTCCACCTGCCCCGTGGCTGTGGCCAGTTGCGGCGGGGCGTGGGTCAGCAGAGACAAAGGCGGGGCATCGAGCACCGCCAGCACGTCCGGCACCGCGCCCGTCAGGTCCAGCTCAAGCTGGCTGGTCTGTTCCTTCTGGTCCATGCCGAAAATATCCATCCGCCCCTGGCGGAGCCGCACCTTGTCCACCTGGCCGGAGGTGGCGGTGATAATCGCATGGCCCTTATCCGGCATGGCGAAATGGCCGTTAAGCCCGGTGAGCGGCACGCCGCCAGTAAGCCAGTACAGGGTCAGGCCCTCGCCATCGAACCCGCCTACGGCATTGGTCAGCTTAAGCCCGGCAAGGTCGCCCGGCGCGGCCAGGGTGAAGGTGTATTTGGCGTGTTCCGCCGTGCCTTTGGTAATGTGGGCCAGCACCCAGTCTCGCGCGCTGGGCAGCGCGCGGGGCGGCCAGTAATGGCCGATCTCTTGCGCCCGCACCGCATCCAGGCTGGCATCCAGCTGCCCGGCCCAACCCTGGGTGCGGTGCGCGGCAAAACTGAAAGTGACATGCGGAGCGCTGCCGCCAATTTGGGCAAAATCCAGCGCGCCATTTGTTACCTCTATATCGCCAGGGGCCACACGCATGGTAAAGCCCGCCGCGCTAACTGGCAGGCTGGCCCCGCCCGCGCGAAACTGCCCGGCGCCGATACTCACGAAGAACATGCCGCGCGCCAGGGTAAAGCCATGGCCTGGCCATATATTGGCGCGGATCGTCACCGGCGCCTCATTACCCGCGATGCGCGCGGCGCTGGCACGCAACAGGATCGGCCCGCGCCCGCCCAGCAGATCAGCCGGTGGCACCACCGCGTCGGCCTGGGGCACATCCACCATTAGCGCCCCGGCGGCGCTGCGCACCTCAATACCGCTCAGCCGCAGCACAAAGGGCACGCCGCCGCCCTGGTGGTATCCGGCCCAGGCCAGCTCGGCCTTGTCCACCCGCACATTAATGCCATTGCCCGAGGCCTTGGTCGCCAGCCAAGAGGTAAGCTGCGGCACCTGCATGGGATGGCGCGAGAGGCTGTAGGCAAATAACCCCAAGGCCGTCAGCGCCAGGGCGCAAAGCAATAATACGATGCGCCCGAGCTGGTGCATCGCTTCGAGACATATTTTACCGGCTTGACCCGCGCGCAGCTTCATCCTGTTCTGCTTGCCAGATGCAGCGCCATACCCACAAGCCGGACGTTACCAGCGCACCAGCGCCTTCGTTTCCGCGCCCCGCCAATGCCGCCGCGGCGGCGCGGCTGGTTGAGGATTTCGCGGCCCTTGGCAGCCGGGCCAAAAATTTTGCCGTCTCGGCGCAAGGGGCGGCGCTGCTGGCCGCGCTGGGCGGCAATGCGCCGTATCTGGCCGAGCTGGCGCTACGCGACTCGGAGGCCTTGCTGGATTGCATTGAGGCTGGGCCGGACGCGCATATCAGCGCCTTGCTGCAAAAGCTGCGCGGCCTGCCGCCCGATATGGGGCGCAACGCGCTCTCCGCCCTGCTGCGCCAAACCAAGCGGCGCGTGGCGCTGGCTCTGGCGGTGGCCGATATTGGCGGGATGTGGCCGCTGGAGCGCGTAACCGCAGCACTCTCCGAGCTGGCCGAACTGGCGCTGCGCGCGGCCACGGCGCATTTGCTGCGCGGGCTGCACGATGCGGGGCAGATTACCCTGCCCTACCCCGATGAGCCCGAGCGCGGCAGCGGGTTTGTGGCGCTGGGGCTGGGCAAGCTGGGTGCGTGGGAGCTGAATTATTCCTCTGACATCGACCTGGTGCTGATCTACGACCCCGAAAGCCCAGTTTACGGCCCAGAAGCCACGGCGCAAATGGCGCGGCTGGCGCGCGACCTTACCAATATGCTCTCGGCACGTGACGAAGAGGGCTACGTGTTCCGCGTCGATCTGCGGCTGCGCCCGGACCCATCCGCCACGCCGCCCGTGGTGTCTCTGTTGACGGCGCTTACCTATTACGAGAGCCAGGGCCGCACCTGGGAGCGCGCCGCTTTCTCCAAAGCCCGGCCCGTGGCGGGCGATCTCGCGTTGGGCGAGCAATTCCTCGCCGCCATCCGCCCCTTCATCTGGCGTAAATATCTCGACTTCGCGGCCATTGCCGATATTCACGAGATGAAGCGGCAGATCGACGCGCAGAACGGCACAAGCCGGCTGCTGGGGCATGATGTAAAGCGCGGCGTGGGCGGCATCCGCGAGATTGAGTTCATCGTGCAGACGCTGGAGCTGGTGTGGGGCGGGCAAGACCCCGGCTTGCGGATTCCCGCCACCCTCACCGCCCTGCCCATTCTGGCGCGCGGCAAACACCTTACCGAGCGCGCGGCGCGCGAGCTGGCGGCGGATTACCGCGAGCTGCGCCGCGTGGAGCACAGGCTGCAAATGGTGGCGGACAGGCAGACGCACACCCTGCCCGCCAGCGATGATGCGCTGGACGCCTTCATCATCTTTCTGGGCACACCCAATTTCCGCAAGAGCTTCCCCAGGCTGCTTGCCAGGGTACACGACCATTTCAGCCATTTCTTCGACACGGATGACGAAGCGGCGGTGGTGATAGACCCTGGCATTGAAGGCCCGCCGCCGGAAC
>JAKBCX010000274.1 GCA_021807465.1 Pseudomonadota bacterium
TGCGCGGCAGCAAATAACGCCGCCGGCTCCACCCGCACGCCGCCAGAGCCAACAAACACAACATCCCCGTTCGCCGCCTGGGTAAGGCCAAACACACCCATCTTCAAATTCGCGCCCACAGGCGCAAAATTCTGCCCGTCATCATGGCTGATGAACAGGTTTCCATCCTCGCTGGTTAGCAAAATCGCGCCCGAGCGCAGCACAATCCCATCCGTCAGGTCGGAAGAAGCCGGGCTTTGCACCTGCGTCCAGCTCTTGCCCTCATCGGTTGAGCGGTAGATCTCTCCCGCCACGCCATAGGTAAGCACCGCCCCCTTCGGCGTGCCGAGAACCCCCAGAAACGTATTCTCATCCGGCACGGTCACCGTGGCATAATTCTGCCCGCCATCATCCGAGCGCAGCACCGTGCCATCCTCACCCGTGAGAAACAGCGCCTGCCCGTCCTGGGCAACCTTGTAGATATTATGGCTCACCGGATCGCCAACATGCAGGCTCCAATCCTGCCAGCTCTTACCGCCATCCGTTGTGCGCACCGCTATTCTGTAGGCGCCGAATATTTCGGCCTCATGCGGGCTTTGCGCCAAAATCGTCAAAAATGGCTTGTCGTCCCCGGCATCTTTCAAAATCCCGGCTCTGCGCACGGCCAGGTCTCCCGCCTCATCCCCCGGATGCGACGCCGCATACGCCGCGGCCGCCTTCGTCATCAACCCCAGAACCTGATCGCCGGTCAGCTGAATCTTCCAGCTCGCCCCGCCATCATCGGTATGCAGCACCACCCCCTGGTCACCCGCCGCCCAGCCATGCTCTGCATCGGCAAAGGCCACGCAGGTTATCGTCTCGCTTACCGGCACCGCGGCCTGGCGCCAATTCTGTCCGTTATCATCGGAATAGATAATTACTCCGTGCCCGCCCACGGCAACCAGCCTGTTACCCGCACGGGCAACGCTGATAAGCAGCGCCTGCGCCGGAGCACGCACCGCAATCGCCGGCCAATGCATGGGGCTTTGCGGATCAGCCGCCCGCGCCGGCCCGGCCAGCCCCAAACCCGCCGCAAGCGCAAATGCGCAGCACCATAATCCATTCCGATTTACCATCATCTTCCGGGCCATCTACGTCTCCCGCACACCACAATGCCGCCCGCCTGTTACCCGGCGGGCGGCACAATTTACCCTATTAGTAAGAGGCCGAAGCCGCCATTGTCTGGGGCAGGAAGTAGCTCTGCGGCAAGGGCTTGAAGCGCCACGGCTCATTATACGGCGCATTGGCATAGGCGCCATTATTCGAGACATAGTTACCCGTCTGCATGGCATATGAAATAGTGTTCATATAGAGATTTCCAGGCAAATTCGGGAAATTCGCGTTCAAGTTATATTGCACGCGCGCCAGGTTCCCCGCCGCATCCCAGGAATCGTTCAACCCTACTATGGACATATCCTCATCCAGATACATCATGCGCCGCGCCAGCACGTTGCGCTCTCCCGAATGCAGTGTTGCCTCCACCTGCCAGACGCGGTGCAATTCCCAGCGCACATGCTCGGGGTTGAAAAAATCCTTCCCCTGCATCGGCTCGGCATCTACCCAGAACACCCCGTTATTATTGTACGGGATAAGCATCTCCTTCTTGCCGAGCAGCTTCCAGTCATATTTATACAGCGCGCCGTTGAACCCGAAGTTTTCATCGTAATTCGTAATGTCATCCACATAAGAGGATGGCGTATCGAATTGCAGATCCGGCGTTCTGCGCACCCGCCCCTGCCCCGCCAGCAACGTCCAGGCCTGGTACGGATGCACAACAGGATTCGAGGTCAGATACCCCAAAGCCTCCCCCCCCGCGGCGGTGGGCGGCGCGAATTGCCGCAGGAATGTATCGAACGAATCGCCATTATACGTGCTCGGGCTGCCCCCAGGCTGATAATAGTTCGACCGCCAATAAACGCGCTGCCCGCTCACCAGCACCGGCGCGCCGCCCTCAACGGTATAGCCGCACACGGTTGTAACCATATACGGCGCCATAAAGCGCTGCTCATGGTTCCACATAAGCTGCGCGCCCGCCTGGCCAGGGTCGCTGGAGAGGAACGGGAACGGAATACCGCCATAACCGCCATTAAACCCTATGCGGTAATCGCCATTCTGCGGCGTCACGCGCGTCGCGTTCGCGGCGATGTTGTCATAAACCCATTGCGGCGCGCAATGTGTTCTGTGCGTGGGGTAAACCTTTATATAAAACCCCTTATCCTTAATCAGCGTCTGCACGCCTTCAGACAAAAGGTCGGCATATTGCGCCAAATTCGAGGAATCCACCTTATACAGCATGGCATCGCTGGCGAAAAAATCCGGCGGGAGCGTCTTTTCCGGGTCCCAGCTCATGCCCGCGGGCACTTCCGTCAACCCTCCGGTCCAGGCCGGAATTGTCCCGGCCGCATTGCCAGCGCGTTCAGAGCCAAACGGCGTCAACGTTGTCTTAAGCTGCGAAATATCCGGTGTGTCCGCATAACCGCGCCCTGTTGCACCTATCATGGCCAGCGTGCTGCCGCCGGCCATCAAACCAAATTTGCGCCTGTTCATGATCATGGCAGATCCAGCCCCTTAGAAAGTATGTTGCAGGTTAAGCAGAACATAGTTGCGGTCCGCAATCGAAGGCTCCCCCGCCAGCAGCGGATTGGGCGCGCCGATATTATCGTAGAAGGTCAGGTTCGCAATCCATGTCGAGTTATAAGTCGCCGTCACACCAGCCGTGAACGAGCCTGTGCCATGGTTCTCGGTCGAGTCAATCATCGAACGGCCATACAGATTATAGGCCAGACCTATCGGAAACCCGATATCAAGATGCGGCAGAACGCTGTAGTAATTCGGCGTTACCACCATCTCCATATCGGCCGCCGTAGGCGTGCGCGGCAAGCCGCCATTGGCCGGCGATGTAATAGCCGAGCGGTTGGCGGTTACAGCCAATACGTGGTTGAAACCAATTTCGCCAGTAAAGGTAACGCCGCCAGGGTCCAGCGGTATGCCGGGCGACACGTAAATGGCCGAAGCCTGCCCTGCCCATGTGCTGCCCACCGGATAGGCCGGGTTGGAATTCACGTTATTCGTCGCGGACACATTGGCCCCCGTCGCCAGATTCATGTGCTGGCGGAAAGAGATTTCCGCGCCAACATTCACCGGACCGAATGTTGTCGAGAGCGAGGCCCCTTCAATCCAAATATCCCGCGGGTAAACCACGCGGTAATTGGAGTAATCCGGCGAGAGATAAACCGTCGGTGCCTTCGAGTCATAGCGCAGCGTATAGAAGCCGATATCATACTGATCTATCGTGGCCTCAACCGCCAAGCCAAACTGCCCGTTCTGGCTTGGCGGGCGAATATCGCCCGCGCGTGGAACACCATAATACGGCGCAAACAGCAGGCGCTGCCCGCCTTTATCCAGAATATCGGCGGAGCTGAAATAGCTGCCCGCAGCCTCCAGGAAGTCCGGCCGCCACTCAAACTGGTAATAGCCTTGCA
>JAKBCX010000275.1 GCA_021807465.1 Pseudomonadota bacterium
CTCACCCCGCCATTCCCCTGCCCGCCAATCTTTTCGGCCCCGCCCGGCGCAATTCCACGGGGCTGGATCTGGCCGATGAGCCAACGCTCCGCCTGATTTCCGCCGGCCTCGCACAGCCGCTTCCCGCTATGGATATTCCCCAGGCCACGGCGGACAGCATCGGCTTCGCCTTGGCGCAAGCCACAAGCTACACGCCACCGCCGCCCGCCACGCGCCAGGCCTTATTGCTTGCGGCGGCCGAGGCCATTGCGGCCAGCCGCCTTACACTTCTCAATTTTCTCACCCGCGAAGCCTATAAGCCCATAGAAGCCGCGCTGGCGGAAATCCGCGAGGCGGAAGATTACTGCCGCTATTACGCCGCCCAAATACTTGATTGGCAGGAATCCACCCATATCCCGCTCGGCCCGGTTGCCTGCATCAGCCCATGGAATTTCCCGCTCGCCATCTTTCTGGGCCAAATTGCGGGCGCGTTTGCCGCCGGCAATGCCGTGCTGGCCAAACCGGCTGAGGAGACGCCATCCATCGCCGCCTATGTCACATCGCTTCTCCACCAATCCGGCTTTCCACCCGGCGCTCTGCATCTTTTGCAGGGCGATGGCCGTACTGGCGCGGCTTTGGTGGCCGATGCGCGCGTACACGGTGTTGTGTTCACTGGCAGCCTCGCGGTTGCCCGTGCCATCGCACATACGCTCAGCCAGCGCACCAATCCTGGCGGCCAGCCCGTGCCGCTGGTTGCGGAAACCGGCGGCCAGAACGCCCTTATCGCCGATTCTTCCGCTTTGCCCGAGCAGCTTATAACCGACACTCTGTATTCCGCCTTCGACTCCGCTGGGCAGCGCTGCTCCGCGCTGCGCCTGCTCTGCCTGCAGCGGGAACTTGCCCCACTCGTTCTGCCGCGCCTGCGCGCCGCCGTGCGGGAATTGCAGGTAGGCAACCCTGCCCAGCTTTGCACCGATCTCGGCCCCGTCATCACCGCAGAGGCCAGAGATAAAATCCTCGCCCATATCGAAGCCTGCCGCGCCGCGGGCTACAGCATCACCCAGGGCCAGGCGCCTGTCTTGCCGCATTTCGTCTCACCCACCCTCATCGAAATTCCGGATATTACCATGCTGCGTGAGGAGATTTTTGGCCCCGTGCTGCATGTTCTCGCCGTCCGGGCCAAGGATCTGCCGGACCTGCCGCACCGCATCAATGCGCTGGGCTATGGCCTGACGGGCGGGTTGCACAGCCGCGTCACGCGGCGCGCCCTGCGTTTGGCGGGCGCGCTGAATGCCGGCAATATCTACATTAACCGCAATATGGTTGGCGCTGTTGTGGGCGTGCAGCCCTTTGGCGGGCAAGGGCTTTCTGGGACTGGCCCCAAAGCGGGCGGGCCGCTTTATGTGCACCGGCTGCTTAAATCCGGCCCGGCCTGCTGGCCCGCCCAGGGCGATTTGCCCGGCCCGGCCGGCGAGCGCAATTTATACAGGCTGCAACCATGCCGTGTTTATTGCAGCGCGCAAACAGCATATGGCCGCGCGGCCCAGCAAGAGGCCGTGCGCGCGGCGGGCGCCTCCGTCACCTTCTCGGAAAGCGATGGTTTCTCCGTGGCTCTTTTGGAGGGAGGCGCGGATGATGTACGAAATTTCACTGCCAGACTGGTGGCGCGCCCCGGCCCGCTCATCCCGATTCATGCCCTGTCCACCGAGTCTCTCGCGGCGGGCGCCATCTACAACCCTGCCTGGCTGGTGCATGAGCGCAGTGTGAGCATAAACACCGCCGCCGCGGGCGGAAATGCAGCCCTCATGGCCGCCATTACGCCTTAAAACTTGACGAATTGTCACAAAAGGCAGACCCTCTCCGTGTCGCGAAGCCGGCAGGAAACCCAAAACAACAGGGAAAACACTATGAGCACCATCACAAGGAGCGGAGAGCGCCTAAAGCGCGATAGTCTCGGCCTCCAGCAGATCATCGCCTCCACCTTGGCCAATATTGCCCCGGCCATGAGCTTCTTCTTCGGCTTTGGCCTCATTGTATCCGGTGCCGGGGTGGGCGCGCCGCTTACCATTCTGGTGGCCATGGTGGTTATTCTGTTCCTCACCAACACGCTGGCGCAATTCTCCCGCTACCGTCCCTCCACCGGCTCGTTTGTCACCTTCATAGGCATGTCCTTCGGCCCCGTGGCCGGTGCCGCGGCGTCGCTCTTCGTCGTTACCGGCTATTGCATCGCCGCCGCCTCGGTGGTGGTCATCTCCGGCGGCTGGGCCTCGCAAACCTTGCAGGTGTTTCTAGGCATCCATGTGCCTTGGCAGCTTCTCAGCATCATCGTCACCGGCATTGTTGGGTTGCTGGTGTCACGCGGCATCAGCCTCTCCACCACCTGGGCGGCCATCTTCTTCTATTTCGAGCTGGTCCTGCTCCTCATCGGCGCCATCATCATGCTGGTGGTGAATCACGCCTCCATCTCCTGGGCGCCGCTGATGGTCTCCTCCGTCACCGGCGGCTGGAAGGGCATCGGGCTTGGCTTCCCGCTGGCCATCTACCTTTTCATCGGCTGGGAAAATTCCGCCATGCTGGCTGAGGAAACCACAAACCCCCGGCGCAATGTGCCACGCGCACTCATCACCGGCACGCTGGCCATCGGCATCCTCTATATGTTCCTGGCCTTCGCGACCGAGACCGCGTTCCACAATAATCTGAAGGCCATTTGCGCCTCCGCAATCCCGTTTGTCGATGCGTTCAAGGCCTCCGCCGCCGCCGCGCTCATCATCGCTTACATTGCTGGTGTCACCAGCATTTTCTCCTCGCTCATCGGCCTTACCAACGCGCAGGCGCGCATCCTGTTCAGCTCCTCGCGTGAAGGGTTGCTGCCCGCCTTCTTTGGCAAAATCCACCCGCAGCACCGCACCCCGCACGCCGCCATGTGGGCCTATATCATCATGGCGCTGCTCATCGTGCTCATCTTCGGCACGGCCTATTCCATCGACCCGGTAACCCTGTTCGGCGACACAGGCACGCTCGGCACCATTCCGGTGGTTGTTACCTACCTCATCACCAACTTGGCGCTGCCGGTGTATATGCTCCGCTACCACCGCAGCGATTTCAATGCGCTCTGGCACCTCATCGTGCCTGTCATCGGCACCATTGCCATGCTGTTCCCGCTCTATGGCCTGGTGGAGCCGGGTCAGCCTTACCCGTTCAACATCTACCCGTATCTGGCGCTGGGGCTGCTGGTCATTTCGCTCATCTACGGCGCCATTCTCGCCAAGCGCGACCCGGACCTGGTGCAGCGCATCGGCTCTTATGTGGCGGACGAGGATTACTGAACCAAAAGGCCCGGGCGGTGTGAATCGCCCGGGCCATCCAGCGCCGCTCGCGCCTCACTCAGGCAGCATCAGCTCCTCAACCCGTCCACCCTCGATGAGATGCTTCTGGATCACCGCATCCACCGCCTCGAACGAATCCAGCCTGTACCACACGCCTTCGGTGTAAAACACCGC
>JAKBCX010000276.1 GCA_021807465.1 Pseudomonadota bacterium
ACCGCCGCTCTCGGACCAGCGCCGGTTTGCACCGGCCGGAACCCTAGCTGCCTATATTTTATGATTTAGCAAGCTGCGTGCCAATGCGGGCGGTGGCATTTGGCGGGGGCAAACCCTATGCCCGCCGGGCCATTATTTCGGCAAATGATGAAATCATGGTCCGGTGGCGGGTGAAGTTTGTGCTGGTTAGGCTTCAGTGGCCAAACAAGCCATTGACCAGCGCGCCGGCATTGGCTGGCAGAGGCCCGCTCCCAAGTGTCTGGGCCACCGAATATGCCCCCGCATAGGCAGCTTGAGCGAGTATGAGGTGCAGTATTTCCGTGCCGAGCTGCACCGGTGTGGCGCCGTATTTGCCGCCGAGGTTTGCGAGTTGCATGGGCGGGATTTTTTCCGTCAGCGTTTTATGGGCCAGGGCTGGCGCCGAGGCGGTAAGCTGGCCGCCTGTAATGCTGAAATTGCGGACGATTTCGCCACGCGCCATTGTCCCGCCCTGGGCCGAGGGCTGTGTGGCGGCGCTGCTCCCATTAAAAGCCTTGATGTTGGATTCGATCGTTTCCAGGTTACTGACCGGGGATAGGCCCTGTATTTCAAACGCAGCCTGAGGCTGCTCGACGGTAAGCGCATCGATGATGATGGGGCCTTTGCCGGCGAGGCTGCTTATATCGAGCTTAAGGGTGATTTTGCTGATTGAGAGGGCGTGAGGCGCGCTGTAGCCCGGTGGGTTGGCAATGGTGAGGCCGCTAATGGAGCCGGTGCCGGAGGTGAGCGACAGCGAGACGTTTTGGACCTTCACCTGGGTTCCGGTGGCCTCGGAGCCGTATTTCTCGATCGCGGTTTTGACGATGGAATCGAGATTGGTGAAGAAGTAATAGCCGCCGGCGGCAATGAGAAGGAGTAAGATAATAATTCCGGTGGCGATTTTCTTCCACATGGCTTTTTTCCTCACTGGTTCGCGGGAAGTGTAAGCGTGTTTGGCTTGTGCGCAAGCGGCTGTGGCGCAGTTGCGGGGGTGGGGCGCCGCATCCTGGCGCAAAACGGGCTTGACTTTGAAAATTGAAACCAGACGGATTGCCTGGAATCGGGTATTCAGCTTACGAAGGAGCTATGAAAAAGCGCATTTTTCCGGGCTTTGCTTTTGCAACAATGGTAACGGCCATGATGGCGGGGCCAGTTGCCGCGGCGCAACTGCCCGCGCGGGAAGCTGGCTTGTGGCAAAGTGTTACAACGGTAACCGGCCCCAATGGCCAGGCTTTGCCCCATGCCTTGAATGTGGTGACGGTGAGCTGCGTGGATTCGCTCAACGATCAGAAATTTTTCACCAGCGAAAAGAGTGCCTGTACCAAGTTGAGAATTTCCGGCAGTGGTGGCCATTATACCATTACAGGCACTTGCAACGATATGGGCCGGGCGCTGAAAATACATGAGGCGCTGGTGTATGCGGATTCGAAAAACGTACAGTTGAAGGCCATGTACGACACCAGGAGCGGGCGGCTTACCGTGACCTCGGCGCTGCAATGGCAGGGCGCCTGCCTGCCTGGCATGATGCCTGGTGATGAGGGCAGCATATCCGGCGGTGTGTTCAAAAAAGCCGATAACATAAACGATACCGCCAATCAGTAATTCCGCAGCCCCCCTCCGTTTCTCCCGCGCCGAGGCCAAGAACCTCGGGCTGATGGCAATGCTGGGCTTTTCCTCCGGCCTGCCCTGGGCGCTTTCCGGCCCCACTTTGCGGCTATGGATGGCAACCGAGCATGTATCGCTGGGGCTGATCGGGCTGACGGCCAATATCGGGCTGGCCTATCTGCTGAAATTCGTCTGGGCGCCGGTGTTTGACGAGGTGAAGCCGTTTTTCCTGGGGCGGCGGCGCGGCTGGCTGATAACGGTGCAATTTGCGCTGGCGGTGGCGATTCTGGCCGAGGCGCTGAGCGACCCGGGGCAGCGCGTGGTGCTTACATTGGCGCTGGGGGCGCTGGTTGCGTTTTTCTCCGCAAGCCAGGACATTATTATTGATGCGTGGCGCATTGAGAGCTTCGCCCCGCGCCTGCAAGGGGCGGCGCTGGCGGGTGAGGTATGGGGCTGGCGCGTGGCGTTTCTGGTCTCCAATGCCGGGGTTATCGCGCTGTCCATAAAAACGGGCTGGCATGTGGCGGTGGGGCTGATGGCGCTGCTGGCCCTGGTGGGGCCGATTGCCGCCTGGTTAGTGCCCGAGCCGGAAGTGACGCGCGAGCCAGTGCCGGGCGGGTTCAGGGCGCGGCTGGTGCAGGCGGTGAAGGAGCCGCTGACGGAGTTCCTCTCGCGCCGCGGGGCGGCGGTGGCTATTGGCTTTATTCTGCTGTTCCGGCTGGGCGGGGCGCTGGGAGCGACGATGCTGGCGCCTTTTTATACGTCGCTCGGCTTCAACCGCGCCGCTATCGCGGTGGCGAGCGGGCCGATCTCGCTGGCCTGCGGGCTGGCGGGCACGGCTTTGGGCGCGGTGCTGGTGGCGCGTATTGGCGTGGGGCGGGCGCTGCTGTTTACGGCGCTGCTGCAGGTAGCGGCTTTGTGCCTTTACCCGGTGCTGGGGCTGTACCCGCATTTGCCGCATATATTGCTTATCATCGCGGCGGTGGAGGCGTTTACCGATGCGTTCTCCGATACGGCCTTCCTCTCTTATATGTCTGGCCTGTGCCACCCGGAGCATACGGCCACGCAATACGCGCTGCTTTCCTCGCTGGCGCCGCTGGCGCTGCATACGGTGGCGGGGGCAAGCGGGTTTCTGGCGGCAAAGATTGGGTTCATCCCGTTTTTTGTTACGGCCGCTTTTGCCGCCTTGCCCGGAATTGTGCTGCTGCTGGTGATTTTACGGTTTTACCCGCCGGCGGAGCGGCGCGTGGCGGCGGATAAAAATTCATAGATTTTATTTGTTGATGGGCAAAAATCAACCAAAGATACTGATGTGATCCCCAGGGCGAACCGTGCCGCCCTGGATGACCTTTGCGTAAACCCCCATGTCTATATGGCCAAAATGCTCGCGCAGTTCTTTGACCGGGTTGGCGTCTTTCTCGGCTGTTTCCGGGTTCACCATGGTGGCCGGGCAGCGGTCTATGCGCTCTTGCACCAGCAGCCTGGTGCCGCCGATTTGCAGGGTTTTGCCGAGGAGGGAGAATTCGGCCCAAGGGGCGATATTTTCGATATAGATGTTGGCGCGGAAGCGGAGTTTATCGCGCGGGGCGCCCACGGCTTGTTCCAGCGCGGCGAGGGAGCCGAGGCCGATGAGACTGATGACCTGGCTTTTGTGGTCGCAAAAGCTGTGGGCGGGGAAATGGTGGAATTGCGGCGGCTGGCCGTTTTCGCCGTAACGTGCCTCATCGCCCAGCGCGGTGGTGAGGTAGGTGGTGAGGGCGGCCTTGCCTTCGGCTGAAAACGGGGAGGCGGTGACGTCTCCACCCAGCGGGTCGTGGATGTGCAGCAGGCTGG
>JAKBCX010000277.1 GCA_021807465.1 Pseudomonadota bacterium
GCCTCCTTGGCACGGTCCTCAAGCTGCTTTTCCACCAGCGGCGTCAGCACCCAGCCGGGGCAAATGGCATTCACCGTAATTCCGTCATTCGCCAGTTCAATCGCCGCAACCTTGGTGGCCCCCACCACGCCATGCTTGGCGGCCACGTAGGCCACCTTATGCGGGCTGGCCACCAGCCCATGCGCCGAGGCAATATTGATAATCCGCCCCCAGCCTTTCTTCTTCATGCCAGGAATAGCGGATTTCATGCCATAGAACACAGCCGAGAGGTTGAGCGCGATAATCTGGCTCCATTTCGCCTCGGGAAATTCCTCAACCGGCGCGGTGAACTGGATGCCGGCATTGTTCACAAGAATATCCAAGCTGCCCAGAGTGCTTTGCGTTTTTGCCACCAGCTCCGCCACGCCTTCGGCCTTGCTCAAATCGGCACCGTCATACCCCACCTTCACGGAGAATTCCTTGGCCATATCCGCGCGCAATTTCTCAATTTCGCCGGCATCGCCAAAGCCGTTCAGCATAATGTCGGCACCTTCCGCCGCCAGCGCCCGCGCAATGCCATGGCCAATCCCGCTGGTCGAACCCGTTACCAGCGCTACCTTACCCTTCAAAGCCATATTCATTCTCCCTTACTTCGTTTCCGCGAGATAATCATGCAACACCCGCCCGTAGGGCAGTGTCAAATCCACCTTGAAATGCATTCCGCCCAATATCTTCCGCACCGGCAAATCGGCCAGGCGGCAATTTACATGCGGAACCAAATGCAGCCTGGCATCGCCAGTAAACGCAAACTTCACATCAATATCAGTCAAATTATAGCCAATAAGCTGCGCAATTTCCGGTTTTCCATCAACCCCAGGCAGCCATTTCAAGTTCACGCTCAACTTCTTCAGCGCCGTCACCAGCTCCGCCGGGTCCATTGGCTTTTGCTTGTACACCATGGTGCCCAAGGCCACGCGCTCTTCATCGTAATAAAGTGTACCGGTCAGCGTCTCATGAATCACTTTCAGCCTTGGCACGCCATATTTTTTCGGAAACCCCCATATCTCGCGCCCGCCTGTCGTCGGCGATTCATCATCGAGATACATCATAACGGAATAATTGCACGGCTCACCGTTATAAAGCGCCGCAATACCGCAGCCGCTTTCCTCGTAATCGCCAAACCCGGTGGAGTCCGGCATTTTCATCCATTCGTAGGTAACACGGTTGCCGTCTGGCACCAGTGGCTCCGGCAAAAAGGCCCGCAGCGCTTCGGGGTCTGTCTCGTAATTAACAATCAAATATTCACGCCCATGGAACCGGTATGGCCCCTTGGGATAGCTTGGCGAGGCAAGTGGCATGGAGCTGGCGTTCAGAATTTCGTCACGGGTCATGTTAAATCCTCCGGCTACGCCATCTATGTAGAGGGGATTCCTTCAATTTCCACATGATCTTCACATGACGGCTTCACGCCCCCACGTGTTTGTGAGACAAACCGGCCAAGGAGAGTAGCTACCATGGACATGTTGAGCGAAGCCCGGACCCCTCCAGCCACGCGCCCTAAGCGCCACAGCAAACCCATTGCCCCCATTCCCCGCCCGGAAGGGTGCGACGGCATCGGCCTTGTGTTACAAGGCGGCGGCGCGCTTGGCGCTTACCAGGCTGGCGTGTACCAGGCCCTGCACGAAGCCGGGCTGGAGCCGGACTGGGTCGCCGGGGTCTCCATCGGCGCCATCAATTCCGCCATCATCGCCGGCAACAAGCCGGAAGACAGGCTGAACAAGCTGCAGCGCTTCTGGCTCGACATCACGGCCCGCGACCCCTTCACAATGTGGCCGGAAGGCGATGCCGCACGCGGCTGGCGCAATATGTTCTCGGCCATGAACGGCATCCTCTTTGGCCAGCCAGGCTTTTTCCGCCCGCGCCCCTATTCGGGCTTTTTCGCCCCGCGCGGCTCGCACCACGCCACCTCTATGTACGATACCGCGCCGCTGCACCACACCTTGCACAAACTGGTCAATTTCGACCTTATCAATAACGGCCCCATGCGCTTCGCCGTCGGCTCCGTCGAGGTCACCAACGCCAATTTCGAATATTTCGACAATCAGGAAACCGAGATCGGCCCGGAACACATCATGGCCTCCGGCGCCTTGCCGCCTGGCCTGCCCATGGTGCGCATCGGCCATCATTACTACTGGGATGGCGGCCTCGTCTCCAACACGCCGCTGCAGCACCTGCTCGATAATCTCGGCTGCAAAAACATGCTCATATTCCAGGTGGATCTTTTCTCGGCCGTTGGCGAGCTGCCGCGCGACATGCCAGAAGTGTTATCCCGCCAGAAAGACATCCAATATTCTTCGCGCACGCGCAGCACCACGGATCATTTCCTGCAAGTCCATCGGCTCCGGCAAGAGCTGCGCGAGGCGCTGCAGCTCATCCCCAACGAGAAGCTGACCGAGGAGCAGCGCGCCCAGAAAGCCACGCTGGAGCGCCTGCCCGAAATCAACATCATGCAGCTCATCTACCGGCAGAAAGCCTATGAGGGCGACGCCAAGGACTATGAATTCAGCCGCCTTTCCATGAAGGAGCATTGGCGCACCGGCTATTTCGACACGCGCAACACACTGGCCCACGCCGAATGGCTGGAATTCTCCGGCACAGGCGGCATACGCGCCTTCGACATTCACCGCGCCAGCGACTGAGAGGCTTGCGTTGGCCCGGCGCCCCATGGCAACCAGAGCGCCCGGCCAGTGGAGTTGAAGCGTGAGTGACCTTTTCGAGAATAGCCCCGCCAAGGATAGCTACGGCGCGGCCCATATCGAGGTGCTGGAAGGCCTCGAACCCGTCCGCCGCAGGCCCGGAATGTATATTGGCGGCACAGATGAAGCCGCCCTGCACCACCTAGCCGCGGAAATTCTCGATAATTCAATGGACGAAGCCGTCGCCGGCCACGCCACAATCATCGAGATGAGCCTGGAACCGGGCAACACACTCACGATTCGCGATAATGGCCGCGGCATCCCCGTGGACCCGCACCCCAAATTCCCCAAGAAATCGGCCCTGGAAGTCATCCTCACCACCCTCCATTCGGGCGGCAAATTCTCGGGCAAAGCCTACGCCACCTCGGGCGGCCTGCACGGCGTCGGCTCCTCGGTGGTCAACGCCCTCTCCAGCAGCTTCACGGCCGAGGTCGCGCGCGACAAAAAGCTCTACCGCCAGGAATTCTCCCGGGGCCTGCCCAAAACCAAGCTCGCCGAAGCCGGTGCCGCGCCGAACCGCCGCGGCACCACCATCCGCTTCACGCCCGACACCGAGATTTTCGGCCCGCTCAAATTCTCGCCCGCGCGCCTTTATAAATTATGCCGCAGCAAGGCCTACCTCTTTCGCGGCGTCCGCATCCGCTGGTCGTGCGACCCCAGCCTGCTCAAAGCCGATTCGGACATTCCCGCCCAGGCCGAGTTGCACTTCCCCGGCGGGCT
>JAKBCX010000278.1 GCA_021807465.1 Pseudomonadota bacterium
CGCTGCACCAGGACGCGCTCGGCACCTGGGTTTCTGGCCCCGCCGTTGCCGGGCCGAACCTGCTGCACGATGCCATCACCCTTACCGGCCCGGAGCATTTCACCCTCGGCGCCCGCAATGCCGACCTTATAGACGTGGCGGGCAAGCGCAGCTCGCTCGCTTTCCTCAACCATCAGCTTCTCAGCATCCCCGGCGTGCAGGATGGCGTGTTTGTCATGGGCGAGGCGCCGAAAGGCGGCGTGGCCCGGCTGGCCGCTGTGGCGGTGGCCCCGGCCCACACACGCGCCAGCCTGCTGGCGGCTTTGCGCCAGTTGCTCGACCCCGCTTTTCTGCCGCGCCCGCTGCTGCTGGTGGATGAATTGCCGCGCAACGCGCTGGGCAAGCTGCCGCGGGCGGATTTGCTGCGCCTGATTGGCCAGGCGGCGCCATGAGCATCTGGCACGAGCAGGCTTTGCACATACCGGCGGACCACCCCAGCGCCGCCGGGCATTTCCCCGGCCGCCCCATCATCCCCGGCGCGCTGCTGCTCGATGCCGTGCTCGCCGCCATCGCCGCGCCATGCCCGCTTACCCTGCGCAATGTTAAATTCCTGCGCCCCGTGCCGCATGGCACGGCGCTGCTTATACGCTGGCAGGGTAGTGCAGGCGGGCCATGCCGGTTTGAATGTAGCGCCGCCTCCGGCCTCATCCTCTCGGGCGCGCTGGCGCCAGAGGGGGCGCCATGAGCCAGGAAGCCGCCCGCCTGCAGCAATGGGCGCGCCAGCCGGAGCGCGGCTCGCCCGCCTTGCTGCGCCTTGGTGTTTGGACGGCAAGGTTTCTGGGCCGTCCCGTGGCGCGCCTGCTGCTTTACCCGCTCACCCTGTATTTCTGTCTCTCATCCGCCGCCGCCAGCCGCGCCTCGCGCCTCTACCTTACCCGCGTGCTCGGCCTCGCGCCGGGCTTGGCCCAGCGTTTCACCCATTTCCTCACCTTCGCCCGCTGCCTGCTGGACCGTGTTTTTCTCCTCAACGACGAAAGCGGTGCCTTCGAGATCGAGGTGCATGGCGAGGAGATTCTGCACGCCATCGAGGCCCGGGGCGGCGGCTGCCTGCTGTTTGGCGCGCATCTCGGCAGTTTCGAGGTGGCGCGCGCCGTTGGCCGGCGGCGGCGGCAGGATTTGCCCATCTCCCTGCTGATGTACGAGGAAAATGCGCAGAAAATCCGCGCCGCCCTGGCCGCCATCAACCCGCGCCTCGCCACCGAGGTTATCGGGCTGGGCCGGGCCGACTCGCTCATCGCCGTGGCCGAGCGCCTGCGCGCGGGCCATTTCATTGGCGTGCTAGCGGACCGTAACCTCGATGGCCGCGACATGCGGCGGATGGATTTCCTCGGCGCCCCGGCGGCCTTCCCGCAAGGCCCGTTCCGCGTGGCCGCGATGCTGCAGCGCCCGGTGGTGTTCATGGCCGGGCTGTACCGGGGCGGCAGGCGCTACGAGCTGCATTTCGAGCTTCTGGCCGATGCCCCCGCCACGCGCCCGGCCAATATGCAGGGCTGGATTGAGGAGATGATGTCCCGCTACGTGGCGCGGGTAGAGCATTATTGCCGCGCGGCACCGTATAACTGGTTCAATTTCTATGATTTCTGGGCTTAGGCTGCGCCGCCGCGCGGCTCTGCTTGGCCTGCTCGCGCTAACCGCCCAGGCTAAGCCCGGCTGGGATGTGCCCCTGCTTATGGCCGCCCTCGCCGCCACGCGCAGCGCCACCGCCAGCTTTACCGAGCGCGATACATCCCCCGTGCTCAGCGCCCCGCTTATTAGCACCGGCACGCTTACCTATGTGGCGCCGGATTACCTCCGCAAGCAAACCAGCACGCCTGCCGCCTCGGTTTTCACGCTGCGGAACGGGCAGGTTACGCTTGCGCAAGGCGGCGCCACGCGCCAGTTCGCGCTGGATGAGGACCTGCGCATTGCCGGGCTGGTGGAGGCCATACGCGGCACGCTGGCGGGCGATTTGCCCGCGCTGCAACGCTATTACCGCCTTACCCTTACCGGCGGCGCTGCCGCCTGGCGGTTGCGGCTGGTACCGGTAAACCCGGCCCTGGCCAAATTCGTGCAATCCGTTGCCATAAGCGGCAGCCAGGGCCAGGTTACATCTATCGCCACGCGCAGCACCGATGGCGCCGAATCCCTCATGAGCATCCACCCCGCCAAGGCCCATGCGCCGTAAGCCGCTTATTCTAGCCCTGTGGCTGGCGCTGCTTGCCGCCTGCGCGCTTATTGCCGCGCGTACCAGCTACCGCACGGATATGGGCGATTTTCTGCCCCACGCCGGCAGCCCCGCCCAGCGCCTGCTGGTGGAGCAGGTAAATGGCGGGGCTGCCTCGCATATTCTGCTGCTCTCGCTCTCCGGCGCGCCCGCGCCGGTTTTGGCGGCACTCAGCCACAACCTTGCCACCCGCTTGCGGCAGCAGCCGGAATTTCTGGACGTGCTGAATGGCGGCCCGGACTCGTTTACCGGCGTGCAGGATTATTTCTGGAATAACCGCTATCTGCTCACCACGCCGGATTTATCCACCGCTGGCTTGCATAAAGCCTTGCAGAACGATCTCGCCCAGCTCAGCACCCCGCTTGGTTTGGCGGTAGGCCAAAGCCTGCCCGCCGACCCCACGGGCGCGATGCAGGCTTTGCTTAACGGCTTTTCCATGCCCGCCCCCGCCATGCACGATGGTGTGTGGATGCAGCCCGATGGCAGCGCCGCCCTGCTGCTGGCCCACACCAAGGCGCCGGGCTTTAACCTCGATGCCCAGCAGCAGGCGCAGAACAGTGCGCGCGCCGCTTTTGCCCAGATCCGGCAAGCCACGGCGGGAGCAGGGGGAGCGGTGCTGCAAATGAGCGGCCCAGGTGTGTTTGCCGTGCAAAGCCGCGATACCACCAGGCAGGATGTCTCCCGCCTCTCGGCCCTCGCACTTCTGGGGGCGGCGGCACTGCTGCTGTTCGCTTATCGCTCGCCGCTTATGCTGCTGCTGGGGCTGCTGCCGATTCTTACCGGCGCGCTGGCGGCCATTGCCGCCGTGTCTCTGGCGTTTGGCTTCGTGCATGGCATAACGCTGGGGTTTGGCGTCACGCTTATCGGTGAATCGCTGGATTATGCCGTTTATCTCTTCACTCAGGCAAAGCAGGGCGAGGCCCCGGCCTCGGCGCTCGCGCGCATCTGGCCCACGCTGCGGCTGGGGGCGCTTACCTCCGTGGCCGGGTTCTGCGCCATGCTTTTTTCCAGCTTCACCGGTTTCGCGCAGCTCGGCCTGTTTTCCATTGTCGGGCTGGCGGGGGCGGCCGCCACCACGCGTTTTGTGCTGCCGCTGCTCATGCCAGGGCGTTTTTTTGCCGCGGGCGCCGCGCCATTGGCCCGGCCCGTTTCCGCCTTGCAGCGCCATAAGCGCGCGGGGCGTGCTGCGCTTGGGCTGGCGGTCCTT
>JAKBCX010000279.1 GCA_021807465.1 Pseudomonadota bacterium
GGCGCTGCGGCCCTGTCAACCGCGCTGCCCCATAGCCCAAACGCGCGCGCGCAATTATATTGCGCGAAACCATAAGGCTTGGGGCAGATAACAGACCGTGAATGATACGCTCATCCTCGACGATCTCGACCGCAAAATTCTGGCTGAATTGCAGGCGGATGGACGTATAACCAATGTGGAGCTGGCCCGCCGGGCCGGAATTTCAGCGCCACCCTGCCTGCGCCGCGTGCGCCGGCTGGAGGAGGCAGGGTATATACAAGGCTACCATGCTGCCACCGATGCGCAGAAACTGGGCTGGCAGATCGCGTTTTTCGTGATTGTGGGGCTGGAGAGCCAGAAGCAGAGTGTGCTGGAGGCGTTTGAGGCGCTGGTGGCCACATGGCCCGAGGTGAGGGAGTGCCATATGATTCGAGGTGGCGGGGATTTTTTGCTGAAGCTAGTGGCGCGCGATGCTGCACATGAGAACCAGCTAACGGCGCGCCTGACCAACGCGCCCAGCGTGGCCAAGGTGCAGACATTGCAGACCATACGCACCAGCCGGGCACTGGCGGGCGTGCCGTTGGAGCGCAACGGTGGGTGAGGCGCTTATTCTGCTGGCGGCTTTGGTTACCGGGCTGCTGTGCCAGTTCTGGCCGGCGCATCTGCCTTATATTTTTCCGTTTGTATTCAATCCTCTGGTATTCATCGGCTGCTGGCTGGTGGCGCTATGGTATTGGCGCGGCATGCGCCGCGTGGCGCCAGAGGCGCGGCCCGGTTGGGTGCGGCAAGGCTTCTTCATCGCCGGGCTGGCGGGCATTTATTTCGTGCTGCAGACGCATTTTGAATATGTTTCGCAGCATATGTTCTTCCTCAACCGCACCCAGGCAGTGACGCTTGGCATGGCGGCGCCGTTTGGTATTGCCATTGGCTGGATGGGCGATGTGCTGGCGCTTGGCATGCCGCCTTTCGCCCTGCGCTGGGCCAAGGCCATTTGGGCGCGTGCCCGCTGGCTTGCCCACCCCATTCCGGCCAGCATCATCTTCCTTGCCAGCACCGATGTATGGCTGATCCCGAGCGTGCATTTTGCCGCCATGCTTAATCCCACGCTGTACGCGGTGATGAATATTTCCTGCCTTTTGGGCGGGCTGTTGTTCTGGCTGATGGTGCTGGACCCAAGGCCCAAGCCACCCGCGCGTTACTCGTACCTTGTAAGGGCGGCGACGGGGTTTCTGGTCATGTTCCCGCAAATCGCCGTCAGCTCCACCATAGCGCTCAGCAACCAGGATATATACTCATTCTATTCCATCTGCGGCCGTATTTTTCCTGGTATTTCAGCCCATTACGACCAAGTTCTGGGCGGACTTATTCAGTGGATTCCGCCTGGCATGATGAACACGGCGGCGCTGCTGATCTCGCTTAACGCGCTGCGGCTGGTGGAAGAGGAGGCGGACAAGAATTTTGTGCCGCCGCCGGGGGCGAAGATTTACGAGGCGAAGTGGACCGGGCGGTAAGCGCTACGGCAAGGCCATCCCTTCGCGCAGAACCGCCTGGGCTGAGGCGGTAATCCCTGTATCATCGTGCAATACCAGGCCGGGCAGCACCTTATCGCCCGCAAGGCTGGCCTTGCGGGCGGTGAGAATCACCATTTTTGCCGCTTGCCCGGCGCGCGGCCAGAGGGGCAGCAGCGTGATGGTGCCACATTTTTGCGCACGCAGCGCGGCGGCGGCCGTGGCGAAGCTGGCGGCGGGGAGGATGAGGCTGATGCTCCCCTTGGGCCGCACCACGCGCCCCAGCTCGGCGATCCAGCTCTCCAGCAGGCCAGGGGTGGCGCGATGGGCAAGGTCGCGCGCGGCGTTGGGCGAGGCTGTATCCGCCGCGCTGAACCAGGGGGGGTTGGCCAGGACATGGTGGAAGGATTGCGCGGCGAAGGGCAGGGCAGTGGCATCGCCCTGGATGGCGGATAAGTCATTCAAGCCATTGATTATAAAATTTTCGTTGGCTAGTGCCACCAGCGTTGAGGCGCGTTCCACCCCTATGCCATGCACTCCCGGCACACGCGCCGCAAGACACAGCAAAGCCGCTCCGGCGCCTGTGCCTGCCTCCAGCACTGTCTCACCCGGCTGGGCTGGCACGCAGGCGGCCAGCAGAACTGGCTCGAATCCGCTGCGATGCCCGGATGCCAGTTGCTTGTAGCGTAGCCGGTTGCCGAGCAACCCGCCTTCCGTCACCGCCGCCATGTGCTTTTCACCCTTTTCCAAATGCGCTGGATATGGTGGTAACGCAAACAGGTATAACAGGTTAGGGTGCTTTATCGTGGATGGTGGAACGACGGTTACGGCCGATGCGCTGAGCAGGCTCACCACCCTGCTGGAGCGCGACCTGCTGGCCACCAACCAGACCATCATTGCCAGGATGGACAGCCCCGTGGCGCTTATCCCGCAGTTGGCGGCGCATCTCGTGGCCTCTGGCGGCAAGCGCCTGCGCCCGCTGCTGACCCTGGCCACCGCCAAGCTGTGTGGGTATGGCGGGGAACGCCACATAAAGCTCGCCGCCTGCGTGGAGTTCATCCACACCGCCACGCTGCTGCACGACGATGTGGTGGACGAGTCGCAGTTGCGGCGCGGCGCGGCATCGGCCAATGCCGTATTTGGCAATAAGCCCTCCGTGCTGGTGGGAGATTTCCTCTTTGCCCGTGCTTTCCAGCTTATGGTCGAGGATGGCGATTTGGAGGTGCTGCGCATTCTTTGCGCCGCCGCTGCCACCATCGCCGAGGGTGAGGTATTGCAGCTCACCACGCAGAATGACCTGACCACCTCGGAGGAACGCTATTTCGAGGTGATTCGCGGCAAGACGGCGGCACTTTTCGCCGCAGCCTGCGAGGTTGGCGGCGTGATTGCCGGGCGCCCAGCGGCTGAATGTGCCGCTTTGGCCCGGTTTGGCATGGATCTGGGCATGGCTTTCCAGCTTGTGGATGACGCGCTGGATTATGCCGCCGACCAGGGCGAGCTAGGCAAGACCGTGGGGGATGATTTCCGCGAGGGCAAACTGACCTACCCGGTGCTGCTAGCCATTGCCGATTCCACGGCCCAGGAACGCGCATTCTGGACCCGCACCGTTGAGCAGAATGAGCAGAGCGAGCCGGATTTGGCCACGGCCCTGGAGTTGATTAAGCGCCACAATACCATTGCCCGCACTATTGCCCGGGCGGATGAGTTTGTGGCCAGCTCCTGCGCTGCCCTGGCCGGATTCCTTGAAAATGAGATGCGCGCCACCCTGATAGATGTGGCGCGCTTCACGACGGCGCGGCGCTCTTAGGAGGCTTTGTCCTCGGTAACGGTGGTGATGGTGGAACGCACGACGTTGACGATGACGTTAGGCGCGATCTCGACTTCGATATTCGCTGAACCCTCGGCGGCTTTTTTTACCACGCCAACGATGCCGCCCGCG
>JAKBCX010000280.1 GCA_021807465.1 Pseudomonadota bacterium
CCGCGCCGCCCATAAAGAACAGTATGGGCGTGACGATAAGAAACGGCAGCAGCGCGCGCTTCTCTTTTTTGTAAAGCCCGGGCGCTATGAACAGCCAAGCCTGCGTGGCCACCATGGGGAAGGATATGAACGCGGCGCTGAACGCCGCCACCTTAACGTAGGTGAAAAACGCCTCGAACAAGGCGGTGTAGATAAGCTCCGGCTTCTCGCCACGCGCTTCCAGTGCCCTGGCCAGCGGCGCGGCCAAAAAGTCGTAAAGATGCGATGCGAAATGGTAGCAAACGATAAACACCAGCACGAACGTGCCCACGGCCCACATAAGCCGCACCCGCAGCTCGGCCAGATGCTCAAGCAGGGGCATTTCCTTGTCGTTAATCTCGTCGCTCTTGGTCTCGTTGCCGTCGTTCACCGGAGAATCCATTACTTAAAAACCCCAGCGCCTGAAGCCGGGGGGAATGAAGGCGGGCACGGGGGCCTTGCGCGCAGCCTCGGGCGGGATGAAGGCGGGGGCATCCGGCACCTGCTCTTCCACCACCTCGGCCGGCACGGCGGATGATTTGGCCGCCATCTCGTCCATATCCTTGAGCGAGGCATTCAGCAGCCCGTCCTTGCCGAAGGTCTTGGCCAAGTCGCCGGTAATGGCGCGATGCACGCTGGTGGCCTTTTTCAGGTCGTTCACCACGTCGGTAACATTGGCCTCGCGCATCATCTCATCGATATGGCCCTGAAACTCCGCCGCCATCCCGCGCGCCTTCTTGATGAAGCCGGTAACGGTGCGGATGGCCACAGGCAGGTCTTTCGGCCCGATGGCGATAAGCGCCACGGCCATGATGATCCCGATCTCTCCCCACGAAAATCCGAACATGGTGCCGGGCTTAGCAGGCTCTCACGGCTTCGGCAAAGCGGCGGCGATGCGGCATAAATTCGCATCGCGCACGCCCAGCTCCCGTAAGTGCGCCACCGTGTTTTCCAAATACTCCCGGCAGCTCCCCAGCTCGCCGCAAGCCGTGGCGATCATAGCCGCCGTTTGCTCCACTGAAAGCTCGGGCACGTAGCGCGGGTGCGCGCGGTTGATGACGAAAGTAAGAGCGCGGAAAGCCTCGCCCTGCTGGGCGCCGGGCGGCACCAGCTTTACCCATCGCGCATTATAGCTGCCGCCAAACATCTCGCGCTGCCACAGCAAATGCAGCTCCTGCCGCACCTTGCCCGCCGCGATGCGGAAAGCCACCCCCCGGCAGGCGCCGCCGCGGTCCAGCGCCAGCATAAGCCCAGGCTTTTGTACCGTGCCGCGCCCCGCATACAGCTTAAGGCAGAACCGCCTGTGCCAGCCGCGCAGCAGGGCGCAGCGGCGCTCCACATGCTCAAAAGCCGGGTTCCAGATGAGCGAGCCATAGCCGAACACCCATAAATCCTCGCCTGGGGGGTGGCCGCATATCGTGTTCTCGAGGGTCAGGGCCATCTCGGCCTCGGTGCGCCAGCGCATGTCCGGGTGCTCATCCGCGTGCCGGCGCTGAAATTCCAGCACGCTGCCGTTGATGAGAGACTCGCGCGTGATCTTCATGGCACCGGCGCGTCTCCTTCTTCGGGCGGCATGTCAGGTTCAGCCGCCATTTCCGCATCCGGCCCTGGCTCTTGCAGCGTATCCGGGTCCGCATCCGGCTCCGTGTCCTCAGCTTCCTCCGCCGCCTCATCCCCAGCACGGCTCAGCACTGGCTCCGGCTCCTTCAGCGCCGGGCCGGCGGGGTCTATCAGCAGCTCCTCACGCTTAGGTAAGTCGCGCAGATCATTCAGCCCGAATTGCGCCAGAAAGGCCGGAGTGGTGCCCCATAAGGTGGGCCTGCCGGGCGTTTCCTTGCGGCCCTTGGGCGTAATCAGCCCGTTTTCCAGCAGCAAATCTAGCGTGGCCTGCGCCAGAGAGGCGCCGCGTATCTCCTCGATCTCGGGCCGGGTGACGGGCTGGTGATAGGCGATGATGGCCAGGCTCTCCATGGCCACGCGCGGCAGGCGGCGCGGCAGCTCCACCACCTTGCGCAGTTGCGGCGCCACATCCGGCGCGGTGCGGAACTGCCAGCCGCCCCCCACCTGCACCAGGTTCACCCCACGCTTGGCGTAGGATTCGGTGAGCGCTGCCATCACCGCGTCCACATCCGCCTCTTCGGGCAAAATCTGCGACAGCACGCGCGGCGTAACCGGCTGGGTGGCGGCAAACACCACAGCCTCGGCCAAACGCAGCGCTTCGATCATCACATCACTCATCGCCCGCGCCAAACTCCACTTGCCTGTTGCGGAAGAAGATAGGGCCAAACCGCTCCTCCTGCCGCAAATTAAGGCGCCCATCTTTGGCCATCTCCAGCCCCGCGATCAAGGTGGCGGATATGGCGGCGCGCTTCGGTATGCCATCTTCCAGCCCCTCGGGCAGAAATTGCTCCAGGCTGGACCAATCCGGCAGCGAGCCGAGCAGGCGCTGCAGCCGCTCCAGCGCGTTTTGCACCGAGAAATAGACCATGGGCTTGGGCCGGTATTGCTGCTTGGCCCCCGCCCGGCGCCGGGCGGCCAAATAGGCCGAGAGCAGGCCGGAGAGTTCCAGCCTCAGCTTGCTGCGGTCCGTCTCGGTGAAATCTTCCGGTATGCCGCGTGCGAAGCAGTCCCAGCCTAGCTGCGGGCGCTGCCCAAGCCAAGCGGCGGCCTGCCGCATAGCCTGCAAATCTATCAGGCGGGCTTGGAGAATTTCAGCCGCTGTCTCGGCATCTTCCGGCTCGCCCAGTTGCGGCACCAGCAGGCGCGATTTAAGCCAAGTGAGCCAGGCCGCCATTACCAGCCAGTCGGCCGCCAGCTCCAGCCTCACGCGCCGCGCGCCCTCGATAACCGCCAGATATTGCTCGACCAGCGCCAGGATGGAGATTTTGGCGAGATCCACTTTCTGCGCGCGGGCGAGTTCCAGGAGCAGGTCCAGCGGACCATCGAACCCTTCCAGGTGCAGAACAAGCGCCTCAGTAGTTTCCAACAACATTCCCCGTCAGCGCGAGAATAATCCGCATCGCATAAGGCAAAATCACCCGTATGGCATCCTGAAACGGGTCAAACCTGATCCCGAATTGCTGCATCACCACCGGTATGATGAAAAGCACGAAAAGGACGAGGAAAATACCCAGCCGCTCCGCACGGGCAAGGCGCATGGCCAGCGGTAGGGGTAAAATGCCAACTGCGACACGCCCGCCATCCATAGGCGGCAGAGGGATGAGGTTAAAGATACCAATCAAAAGATTGATTTCAATAAAAAATATCAGGTAAGGCAGCGCCGCGCCGCCATGCAGGGCGAAGCCCGCCGCCAGAGCCAGGAGAAAGTTCATCGCCGGCCCGGCAAAAGCCACAATGGCCATGAGCCGGCGCGGGTTACGGTAGCCATTTAGCTGCA
>JAKBCX010000281.1 GCA_021807465.1 Pseudomonadota bacterium
TGCGCCGCCGATCATGCATTCATATGAATGGTATTGGCCAGACCGGAAGAAGCGTATGTCTGGCCCATGGCCCGGGGTGAACAGGTTGGCGATGTGCAGTTGTGCGAAATACTGAGCTGGCAGGCTGACATAGAGTACGGCCGCGCGTTCGGCATGCGGTTGAGGGCCGCCGGCAAAAACCTTGGGTGTTTCTTCAGGTAACGATTCCAGAGGCTCATCCAGCCCCACGGCGCTCACCCAGCCCATGAGCGGCACGTTGTAAAGCCCATCAAATTCCATAATGCGCCCGGCCACGGCGCTTAGCAGCCGGGAGAAACCTGGCAGGATGATCAGGGCGAAGCCGTTGGCTGGGTAATGCTGGGCGAGTTCGTGAATATTCGCGACACCAAAACTACGCCAGTCCGCGCCATTGGTGATGGAGGTGAAGTCGGTATAAAAGATCGTTTTCTGAGCTTCCACGCTGCCTTGCGGTGTAACGAAATGCCCCACGGTGCCGCCAATCCAGCAGCCCGTGGGCATCGCGGCCAAGTCGGCCTCGCTTCCCGCCAGCAGCAAAACTCGGCCTTCGCCGATCATCCGCGCCGCCTGGGTGGGGGAGCAAAGCCCTTGCTCTGGCTTTATGAAGTGTGTGTCCGTCACATGCTTATTCCGGCGCACAACCTAACCGGGATAACGTGCCAGCGCCAGTATATGTTTCCATTCGAAACTTTTTTGTTATCGGAATCTAAGTGGTACCGTATCGACTGGGCCGTTTGGCCAGGTTTCGCGGAATGGTATAACGCCATGCCGGACCGGCCGGGGCGGGTTGCAAGGATTCTGTGGCCGTTAAGTATTTTTAACCGGGTCCGCCATGACGCCGCCGCATGCCGGTTCTCAAAGAAAGGTCTGGCCAAAAGCGTTTAAAATAGTAAACTGCCGGGGCATCTAATGGAGCGCAACAATGAGCCTCGCCACCCGTCCAAGCAACGACCCTCTGGATCATCACTGGATGCCTTTCACCGCTACCCGGCAATTCCTCGAGCAGCCGCGAATCATCACCCGTGCCGAAGGCGTTTATTATTATAACACGCGTGGCGAGAAAATTCTGGATGGCTCGTCCGGCCTCTACTGTATTCCGCTTGGTCATGGCCGCCGCGAAATCCGCGAAGCGATTACCAAGCAGCTTGAGGAACTGGATTACGCGCCGCCCTTCCAGTATGGCGTGCCCTCCGCGTTCCGCCTTGCGGCAGAAATGGCGGAAATGCTTCCTGGCAATCTTAATCGGATCATGTTCGCCAATTCTGGCTCCGAGGCCGCGGATACCGCGTTGAAAGTGGCGCTGCAATATCACCGTGTGCGTGGAGAAGGTTCGCGCATGCGCTTTATTGGCCGCGAACGCGGTTACCATGGCGTGAATTTTGGCGGCTGGTCCGTGGGCGGCATGGTGAATAACCGCAAGGCCTTCGGAATCGGCCTGCCCGGAGTCGCGCATTTGCGCCACACGCACATCAAGGAGAATTTTTTCCAGATGGGTGAGGGCGAACATGGCGCTGATCTGGCGGATGATCTGGAGCGCTTCGTCAATTTGCATGGGGCAGATACGATTGCCGCCTGCATTGTCGAGCCTATTGCCGGGTCCACCGGTATTCTGGTGCCGCCCAAGGGCTACCTGACGCGCCTGCGCGAGATTTGCACCAAGCACGGCATTTTGCTGATTTTCGACGAGGTTATCACCGGTTTTGGCCGCACCGGCCAGGCTTTCGCGGCCGAGACATTTGGCGTGGTGCCTGATATTATGACCATGGCGAAGGCGCTGACCAATGGCGTGATTCCCATGGCCGCCGTGGCCGTGCGCGAGGATATTCAGCAGACGATTCTGGACGCGGCGCCGGCGGATAGCGTGGAGTTTTATCACGGCTATACCTACACGGCTCATCCGGTGGCCTGTGCGGCGGCCCTGGCCACGCTGAAAATCTACCGTGATGAAGATATGTTCGGCCGTGTCCGCGCTCTTGCGCCTGCGTTCCTGGAGCAAATTGGCGCGTTCAAGGGCATGGATGGGGTTGTGGATACACGCGGCTTTGGCTTGCTGGGCGCGGTGGAACTGGCACCCAGAGGCAAGCCAGGTGAGCGCGGCTTCAAAATTCTGCGCCGCGGCTTTGAGGAAGGGTTGGTGATGCGCGCCGCCGGCGACTCTATCGTGCTTTCCCCGCCCTTCGCCGCAACGGCGGATGAGATCAGCAAGATGATCGATATCGTTCGCAAACTCGTCAAAGAGACGGCTTGAGGATTACATGATGTATAAGGATGTTTTGCTGCATGTTGGCGGCAAATGGCGCGCGGCAACTGGCGGGCGGACGATCGATGTTATCAACCCCGCCACCGAGGAAGTGATCGGCAAGCTGGCCCATGCCTCGAAAGAGGATTTGGACGAGGCGCTGGACCGCGCGGCGAAGGGCTTTGCCGTGTGGCGCAAGATGTCGGCCTATGAGCGCAGCAAGCTGTTGCGCAAGGCGGCGGAAATTCTGCGTGAGCGCGCCGAAGATATTGCCCGGTTGCTGACCATGGAGCAGGGCAAGCCGCTGGCCGAGTCGCGCGCCGAGATTGCCGGGTCCGCCGATGTTATCGAGTGGTTTGCCGAGGAAGGCCGCCGGGCCTATGGCCGTGTTATTCCGGCGCGCAACCCGGGGGTGTACCAGCTTTCGCTCCGCGAGCCTGTTGGTGTTGTGGCGGGGTTCACGCCATGGAACTTCCCCATGAGCCAGGCGGTGCGCAAAATTTCCGCGGCGCTTGCCGCGGGGTGCTCGTTTATACTTAAAGGGCCTGAGGAAACCCCGGCAGCCTGCGCCGAGCTGGTGCGTGTTTATGTGGATGCCGGAATCCCCGAGGGCGTGGTGCAGCTTGTGTTTGGTGTGCCTGCGGAAATCTCGGAATATCTCATTCCGCATCCCGTGGTGCGCAAAATCTCGTTCACCGGTTCCACAGCCGTGGGCAAGCACCTGGCCTCGCTCGCGGGCCTGCACATGAAGCGCGTGACGATGGAGTTGGGCGGCCATGCGCCCGCGCTGGTGTTTAACGATGCCGATTTGGATGCGGCGGTGAATGTGCTGGCTGCCAACAAATTCCGCAATGCGGGGCAGGTGTGCATCGCCCCCACGCGCTTTTTGGTGCAGGAAGGCGTGTACGAACCGTTCGTGCGGAAATTCGTGGCCAAGGCGGAAGCCTTGAAGCTGGGCGATGGCTTGGCCGATGGCACCACCATGGGGCCGCTTGCAAATGACCGGCGCGTGGCCGCCATGGAAGCCTTGGTGGCCGATGCCGTGGGCAAGGGCGCCAAGCTGCGCACGGGCGGGCAGCGCGCCGGCAATAAGGGCTATTTCTTTCAGCCCACGGTGCTGACGGATATTCCCGCCAATGCCCG
>JAKBCX010000282.1 GCA_021807465.1 Pseudomonadota bacterium
CAGCGATTATAGGCTTCGAAACTGGCAATATACAGCTCGCTATTCATGGTGCCGAGCGGCCCGCCGCCAAACAGCACGGCGGCCTCGATGCCGTCAGTATCCATATCCGCCAGGCGCTGCTGCGGCATCCAGGCCGAGCGCTGCTCGGACAATTTGCCGGTCATCTTGAAATCCTTGCCCGCGCGCCCGGCCTGGTTGTTAATCATGCGCAAGGGCCGCTTCTTGCCCTCGAACACCACCCAGTCATGCTCGTCGCCTTCCTCAATATACGGTGCAAGCTCACGCAAATGGGCGGGCAGATATTCGCGCCACATCATATGCGGCGGGTCGAGATGCGCATCGGCATCCACAATGTTGAACTTAAACGAGGCCTTGGACTGGGGCTGCACGGGTTGTCCAATATCATCCGGTGCCATAATTCGTCCTCCTATTCGATATTAAGAATTATTTTACACAATATAGTACAATGAGTCAAATCTTATGCCGCCCCCTAAGCGCTGTGCATGGGGCGCCTTTGGGCTGCCCAGGGCGGGCCGGGAAAATCAGGTGACTATTTTATCAAAAATCACAGTGTTACGAACTGAACCACAACAAATAGGCCGCGCCTTCGTGTGGCCAGAAAACCTCGGGAGGAATTGCTCGATGAACAGTGACCAGATAATGAAGCGCGGCATCCGCAAAATCCGCACAAAACTTCTATGGACAATCCCAGCGGCGGTCATGGCCCTTGCCGGCCTGCGCCCCGCCACCGCCAGCGCGGCAACGCCAACAGATTGCCAGCCGCTCTACACAAACGGCCCGCTCTTCATCACGCCGTTCTGCGTGGATCCGGGCATCAGCCAGCCGCATATCGACACGGTGCAGCCCGGATCAGTGACCGACCCGGCAACCGGCGTTACGGTTAAATATATATATGTTCATGGCAGCTTTGGGGTAGGCAACACCAAATTCGCCTACTATTTTCCTGTGAAGAAAGCCTATCGGGGCTGGTTCATTGAGAGTACCTATCCGACCGTGGGCACGGAAGGCGCTGATCCCGCCACCATCGCCTTTGCCATTACCCATGGCGCTTACGTGGTTTCCAGCAACAATGCTGGTGGTGTGCCTGCGGGCGGTGCACTTGCTCCGTATCGTGCCAATGCCGCCGCGGCCAAATTCTCCCGTTTAGTGGCGGATCACATTTATGGTACCACGACCCCGGCACGCGGTTTTATCTTTGGTGCCAGCGGTGGCGCGTATCAAACACTAGGTGCGGCGGAGTTTACGCGCGGCGTATGGCAAGGCACTGTTCCCATGGTGCCCGGCGTGCCGAACGCAATCCCGAGCTTCCAGGTTTCAGAGCTTCTCGCACTCCGGCTTTTGGCGCCTGTGCTGCCGCAAATTGCCTCCGCCGAGGAAGCGGGCGGCAGTGGCAATCCCTTTGCCGGCCTCAACATCGGTCAACAGCACGCCTTGCTCGAAGTCACGCGCCTTGGCTTCCCGCTGCGTGGCTGGTGGCAATATGCAAGCCTCAATGGCGGCGCCTTCCTCGCGGTCGAGCTTCCAGTTCAGTTAATAGACCCCAATTATGCCAGCGATTTCTGGTCGCTGCCCAATTATGAAGGCAGCGCTCCCGCCGTTAAGGCGGCCCGTATTCAGGTGACTGAGACCGTTGAAGGTTTATCCGGCACAACCGGGATTGTACTCAATAATGTTCCGAAGGGAACTTTGTTGAACGCCGACCTTACAGTCACCAGCGGTTCGCAGTCGGGTAGCACGTTCAAAATCGTGGGCGTGTCCGGCAATACAATCACCATTGCAACGCTCGATGGTGCGCTGGCCGGCAATACTACGGGCGCAACAAATACGGGCATCGCGCCGGGCGATACGGTGAGCCTTGACAATTCCTGGGTTATTGCCTTGCAATATTATGCAAGGCACCAGGTGCCCAGCGATAACGAATATGGCTGGGATCAATATCTGAATGCCAGCGGCCAGCCGCGTTTCCCGCAGCGTCCCATCCTCGTCGGACCACTCCTAGACGCGAGCACCTCTGGTGCGGTGTCGGACGGAAAATTTTACGGCAAGATGATTATGCTTGCATCCGTTATGGACGTTCAGGCCTATCCCTGGTCCGCCGACTGGTACAAGAAGCAATTCGAAACGACCATGGGGCCGAATGTCGGGCAGTCTTACCGGCTCTGGTACATGGATAATGCAGACCACGACCCGCCAGGCCCGGTGCAGGAGAACTACCCCAACGCCGCCGACCACATCGTCAGTTACATTGGCGAGTACGAGCAAGCCCTGCTCTACCTGAACCAATGGGTTGCCAACGGCGCGCCGCCGCCGCCCAGCACCGGCTACACCATCAGCAATCTCGACCAGATTGAGCTGGCGCCCAAGGCCGTGGACCGCCTGGGCGTCCAGCCAATGGTGTTCATGACGGCCGGCGGATCAAGCCTGGTCAATGTCACCGCCGGGCAGAGCGTTACGTTTGACGTGAAGGGGCAAGAGCCTCCTGGTGCTGGTAACATTGTGGATGTGCAGTGGGATCTCCAAGGATCGGGCACTTTCTCGCCCATCACGCCAGTGCCCACGCCCGGCACCCGGGTGACGCTTACCAGTAGCGCCACCTACAACACACCCGGTACTTATTTCGCTACCGTTCGTATATTATCGGCCATGAAAGGCGCCAATCCCTCCAGCCCCTACGCGCTGGTCCAGAACATCGCGAGCGTCCGCGTCGTGGTGCACTAACATAGTGGTAAATGCAGCCATGCCTGCACACGGCATGGCTGCGGCTTTCGCGGGTATTCCAGCTTTCTGGCACGCCTTCCCCAAAAATGGCGCGGTTCCGCGCCATTTTTTATGAAAGCCGCAATATCCGCCGCCTGAAACAAAAGGCGCAAGAACGTTAACTTTTTGTGGCAATGTGCCATGGTATGGGGCGAGATGGAAAAATCATCCGCGCCACGCCGGGAAGGCGCCACCGCAAAGGCATAAATCAAGCTCCATATAAGGGAAAACAGCATCCCCGCGGCATTTTCACGCTTCAAATTTCAGCACCATTGCTCTAAGCCGTTTGGTAAAATCAAAGCGCCAAAGGCCGGTACTTGGGAGTGTAGCGCCCCGCATGTATTGCGCCTGAGGTCATCTTGGCCATGATATAGCGTATGGATGCCATTCTTCCCCACCTCCCGAGTACCGCAGATATAGCGCCTCTCCCTGAGGATGCCGCGCTCAGCGTGCTCGTGTCCACGGGCCTGTGCGATGCCTTGGCGCTGGAACGCGCGCGTGCCGTGGCTGCCGAGGCTGGTATCTCCCCGGCGCAGGCGCTGGTGCAGCTTGGCCTGGTGAGCGAGCGTGCTTTGGCCGAAAGCTGGGCGTCGCTGCTCGGCGCCAAGGTCAGCACGC
>JAKBCX010000283.1 GCA_021807465.1 Pseudomonadota bacterium
GCCAATGTGGCAGCGATAGATAGGGCGAACCAAAAGCGGTTCATGGGCATGGCTCCTGAGGGTGGTCCAGGAGCAATATGGGGCCTGCGGGTGAAAAAATCCAATGGGCAGGTTTATACTGGGCGGGCCGCCAGTTCATCTGCCGCCCTTATGGCCTGCGGCGGCTTCTAGCGTAGTGTGTTATTTGTTAATTTATCATAACGTCATTCACCCCGCACGTTACAGTTGGTTGCGCGTTAGTTATCACAATTAACTGCCATTTAATTTTGATGGCCAAGGCAATTCTGGCACGTATTTATACGGGTAATTTGGTTCCACATAACCATGCCGCTTCTGCCGCTCTGGCAGCTTCACGGCTTTTCGCGGCACATCCTCGTAGGGAATCTGGCTAAGCATATGCGTTATGGCATTGAGCCGGGCGCGGCGTTTATCGTCCGAGCGGATGACAAACCAGGGCGCCCAGGCTGTGTCTGTCGCCTTGAACATTTCATCCCGCGCGCGTGAATAATCATACCAGCGGCTGTATGATTCCAAATCCATCGGCGAGAGCTTCCAAACTTTCCGTTCATCGTTGATGCGCGCTTTCAGGCGGCAGGTCTGTTCCTCCTGGCTTACTTCCAGCCAGTATTTAAGCAATATAATCCCGGAATCGGCCATCGCCTTTTCCACCCCCGGCACGCTTTCCAGAAAACGCCGGGCGGTTTCGTCAGGGCAAAACCCCATCACGCGCTCAACCCCCGCGCGGTTGTACCAGCTACGGTCGAAGATAATAATCTCGCCGGCAGCGGGAAAATGCGGAACATAACGCTGTATATACATTTGCGATTTCTCGCGTTCCGTGGGGGCGGGCAAGGCGACAATCTGGAAGACGCGCGGGCTGACGCGCTCCATGATCGCTTTGATAATGCCGCCTTTGCCGGCGCCATCCCGCCCCTCGAAAACGATGCAAATTTTCTGCTTTGTATGCACCGTCCAGAGCTGGAGTTTGACCAGCTCGGCATGCAGCCGTGCGAGTTCCTTTTCGTACTCTCCGCGGCTGAGCTTGGCTTGTTGCGTGGCGGCGTCCAGCCGCGCTGCCTGAACATCTTTTCCGGACTTGCTCATCTGCCCTCACTTTTCGCGGAGCCACCGCGGCTTTTATGGGTCGTAGATTTACCTGATTACATAAACATAGCGCATACGGTCCGAACCGTCATCTTGTTCCGGCTTGCGGCATCTATATCGTGGCTCGAAATGCCTGGCCGCCACCGCCACCGCATAATTGTTTGCCGACTCCCCGGCACTCCCGGTAAAATACGAGTCGCGGGGAGAAACACTGGCGGCAGCGCACACGCCCCAGCATCGTCTCACCCGGCACCTAATGGCGCCCAAGGAGACTTGCGCATGACGAGCCTCGCCCTACACGAAGATGATGTATCTTCCGTCTCCAATCCGCTCGATCTGGTCGAACAGGTTATTTCCTCAAACGAATGGATATACGATCGCCGCTCTGACTCTGAGCTGGCCGCTGAGAGCCAGGGAAAATGGTGCGATTATGGCTTATTTTTCTGCTGGTCCGACGAAATTTCCGTCATGCATTTCTCCGCGGCGTTCGACATGAAAGCCCCGCCCAAGGCGCGCGGCACGTTATACGAGCTGCTGGCCAAGGCGAATGAGCGGCTATGGATTGGACATTTCGGCCTGGATGAGGATACCGGTATGCCGGTTTACCGTCACGCCATGCTGTTACGCGGCACCCATGCGGCGGCCTCGGAATCAATCGAGGACCTTATCGATATTGCCATGACCGAGTGCGAGCGTTTCTTCCCCGCTTTTCAGTTTGTGCTGTGGGGCGGCAAGAGCGCCGATGAGGCACTGGACGCCGCCATGCTGGAGTGCGCGGGCGAAGCATGACATAGAGGGCGTATGAATACGCCCTCTAAACTTCCCTCTCTACTGCTTGTCGGTGGCGGCCGCATGGGTTCCGCCTTGCTTGCCGGGTGGCGTGAGCAAGGTCTCTCCGAGGCTGTCGTGGTCGATCCCTCACCGGAGGCGGCTAAGCTGGCCGGTCCTGACGTTACCGTGGTGCATGGTCCTGGCGGCATCCCCGATGGCTTCACGCCCGCCGCCGTGGTGCTGGCGGTAAAGCCGCAAATGGCCGCGGACGCTCTGCCGGCTTATGCACGTTACGATGGCCATGCCGTGTTCATTTCAATCATGGCGGGCAAAACCGTCCATGCCATCGCGCAGCTCGTCGGGCGTCAGGCCCCGGTTGTGCGGGCAATGCCCAATACGCCCGCCGCCGTGCGCCAGGGCATTACCGTGGCCCATGCCTGCCACCATGTAACGCCCGGTCAGCGCGCTTTGGCCGATACGCTGCTTACCGCCGCTGGGCAGGTGGCGTGGGTGGAGGATGAAGCGCTGCTCGACCCGGTAACCGCCATTTCCGGCGGCGGCCCCGCCTATGTGTTTTTGCTGGCCGAGTTGCTGGAGCAGGCCGGGCTGGACCAGGGCCTGCCGCCCGAGCTGGCCCGCCAGCTTGCCCGCCAAACCATTGTCGGTTCCGCCGCGCTGCTTGCCGCCTCGGATGAGGACGCGGCGCAGCTGCGTATAAATGTAACCTCGCCAGGCGGCACTACGGCGGAGGCGCTCAGACTGTTGCGCGCCGATGACGCTCTGCCGAAAATTTTCCGCGAGGCCATTCAGGCCGCCACAGATAAGTCCCGTATGCTCTCGGCTTGATTTACAGCGCCAGCCCCCATTGCTAAACCGCCCCCGTATCTAGACCGGGAAGCCCACACATGAAGATTGTCGCCTGCAACAGCAACCGCCCCCTGGCAGAAGCTGTCGCCGCCGGTTTGAACCTGCCGCTTGCCAAGGCCTCCATCCGCCGTTTCGCGGACATGGAAGTGTTCGTGGAAATTCAGGAGAATGTGCGTGGTGAGGATGTGTTCATCGTGCAAAGCACTTCCTACCCCACCAACGATAATCTGATGGAGCTGCTGATTACCTGCGACGCGCTGCGCCGTGGCTCGGCTCGCCGTATCACGCCAGTTATCCCTTACTTTGGTTATGCCCGCCAGGACCGTAAATCCGGCCCCCGCACGCCCATTTCCGCCAAACTCGTCGCCAATCTTATTACCGAGGCCGGGGCAAACCGCGTGCTGACCATGGATTTGCATGCAGGTCAGATTCAAGGCTTTTTTGACATTCCGGTGGACAACCTCTTCGCCGAGCTGCTCTTCTCGCGTGATATCGAGGAGCGTTTCCGGGGGCGCGACCTGATGATCGTCTCCCCGGACGTCGGTGGCGTGCTGCGCGCCCGTAGCATCGCCCGCCGCCTGAATACCGACCTCGCCATCATCGATAAGCGCCGCGAGCGCGCCGGTGTGTCCGAAGTGATGAACATCATTGGC
>JAKBCX010000284.1 GCA_021807465.1 Pseudomonadota bacterium
ATCTTCGGCCTGGCCCTGCTCCCTTATATAAGGCGCGTACTCTTACCCGGCTGGGCGCTGCTGCTTGCCGCCGCCTGGGGTAAGGCGCTGCTCGGCTTCGGCCCCGCCGCCAGCCTGCTGCCTTTCCTGCCGCGCGGCGTTGCGGAGCATCTGCTCTCACTGAACAATGTCATGTTCTTCGCCGGGCTGGGGGCAAGCTGGGTCTTCACCCGGCACAAACCGCCCAGCTATATATTGTGGCCGCTGCTGGGGCTTAGCCTGCTGGCCCTGGCCTGGGCGCTGCGGCTGGATGGCTGGGGCAATCTGTACCCAGCCCCAGCCCATCTACCCTTCACCGCCGCCACGTTCGGTGCCACCATCTACAGCCTCGCGGCGCTGGAACATGGCGGGCATCTGCGCCTTACCCGGCGCGGCGCGGCGCTGGGCGCCATGTCCTACCCGCTCTATCTCATGCATGCCGTCCCAGGGTTTCTGCTCTCCGCCTGGTTTTTCTTTCACCCAGCGGCGCGGGCCTATTACCCCGCCATTCCCACATTCTTCCTGCTGCTCGCCGCGTCGCTGGCTCTCACCGCCGCCAGCACCTTCCTGTTCGACGCGCCGCTCCAGCGTTTTTCCCGTAAGATACTCTGAATCCACAATTTTTACACTCTGTGGTCCGCCTTTTTCCAGCCATCCATTTTTCACAATCCCGCCCCGATTCGGACGTTGGCCGTAAAACTTGACGCCCAATTAAGCCCCGACCATAAAGAACAAATGGTAAACATAGCGCCTGCGCCTGGGGATGACTCGGGTCCAGACTCGTCAAGCCGAAAAAACTTACCCTTGGACATCTAGTAGTGATTGCACGCCGCGCAAACTATATGTTGTTATGCCCTCCGCTTTGAATGAACGAGAGGCCGCCCGATGAACATGATGACAAAACCAGAAGCCGCCCTGTTCGACACCCCGGTCCAGATGCGGGAGCGCCACCAGGTCCGCGTAGATCAATCCCGCAACGCGCTGCTGACCGATTTCGGCCGCGCCACGCTCGACGACCGCTATTTGCTGCCTGGCGAGACCTACCAGGACCTCTTCGCCCGAGTCGCCTCGTATTATGGCGACGACCAGGCGCACGCGCAGCGTCTGTATGATTACATCTCGAAAATGTGGTTTATGCCCGCCACACCGGTGCTCTCCAATGGCGGCACCGAGCGCGGCCTGCCCATCTCCTGCTTCCTCAACGAGGCCTCGGACTCCCTGGACGGCATTGTGGGGCTGTGGAACGAGAATGTATGGCTCGCCTCCAAGGGCGGCGGCATTGGCTCCTACTGGGGCAATCTGCGCTCCATTGGTGAGAAGGTGAAAGGTGCCGGCAAAACCTCCGGCATCATCCCCTTCATCCGTGTCATGGACAGCCTCACCCTCGCCATCTCGCAGGGCGATCTGCGCCGCGGCTCGGCTGCGGTGTATCTGCCGGTCTGGCATCCCGAGATCGAGGAATTCGTGGAAATCCGCCGCCCTACCGGCGGCGACCCCAACCGCAAGGCGCTGAACCTGCACCACGGCATCCTCATCTCCGACGCCTTCATGCGCGCCGTGGAAGCCGACGAGCAATGGGTGCTGAAATCTCCCAAGGACGGCGCGCATGTGCGTTCCATCTCCGCCCGCGCGCTCTGGGTCCGCATCCTCACCGCGCGCATCGAGACCGGCGAGCCTTACCTTATCTTCTCCGACCACGTGAATAATGCCCGCCCCGAGCAGGCCAAACTCGCGGGGCTTGAGGTAAAAACCTCCAACCTCTGCGCCGAGATCACCCTGCCCACCGGCGTGGACCAGTATGGCAAGCAGCGCACCGCCGTGTGCTGCCTCTCTTCACTCAACCTGGAAACCTGGATGGAATGGCACAAGGATGAGCTGTTCATCGAGGATGTGATGCGCTTCCTCGATAATGTGCTGGAAGACTTCATCCGCAAGGCGCCGGATTCCATGGCCAAGGCCAAATATGCCGCCTATCGCGAACGCTCGGTTGGCATGGGCGTCATGGGCTTCCACTCCTTCCTGCAGGACCAGAACATCCCGTGGGAAAGCGTGATGGCGAAGGTGTGGAACGTGAAGATGTTCAAGCACATCCGCGCCCAGGCCGATGCCGCCTCCAAAAAACTGGCCCAAGAACGTGGCGCTTGCCCGGATGCGGCCGATTACGGCATCGAGGAGCGCTTCTCCCACAAAATCGCCATCGCCCCCACCGCCTCCATCTCCATCATCGCCGGCAACACCTCGCCAGGCATCGAACCCATCGCGGCCAATGTGTTCCTGCAGAAAACGCTCTCCGGCAGCTTCTCCGTGCGCAACCGCGCGCTGCAGCGGCTGCTGGCCCAATACGGGCGTGATAATGAAGAGACATGGTCCTCCATCACCACCTCCAAAGGCTCGGTGCAGCATCTCAGCTTCCTCACCCAGCACGAGAAGGACGTTTTCAAAACCGCCTTCGAGCTGGACCAGCGCTGGATCATCGAGCACGCGGCGGACCGCACGCCCTATATCTGCCAGAGCCAGTCCATCAACCTCTTCCTGCCGGCCAATGTGCATAAGCGCGATTTACACCAGATCCACTACCAGGCCTGGAAGAAGGGCGTGAAATCCCTCTATTACTGCCGCTCGCTCTCCATCCAGCGCGCCGATAATGTGTCGGAGAAGCGCGAGAAAATGGCGGATTTCTCGTCCCAGCCCTCAGCCAATGACGGGGATAAGCCGTTGCCGCTGGCCGCCGCGGGCACGAATTATGAGGAATGCTTGGCGTGCCAGTAGGCCATAAGGGGCTTCGCCCCTAACCCCACCAGGGTTCTGCCCTGCACCCGCTGGGGCCTGAGGCCCCAGACCCCCCATTTGTTTTTAGGGGCGCAAAACGATGGCCCAGTCTTTGAAGGCATTCATAATGAGCGGACAGATCACCGTACCGGCGGCGGAAACGGAGCAGAAATTCGACCTCCTCACGGAAAATCCGGTTTACAAGCCGTTCCGCTACCCCTGGGCCTACGAAGCCTGGCTCACCCAGCAGCGCGTTCACTGGCTGCCGGAGGAAGTGCCCCTGGCCGACGACGTGAAGGACTGGCACAAAAACCTCACCCCCGCCGAGCGCAATCTGCTCACCCAGATTTTCCGCTTCTTCACCCAGGCGGATGTCGAGGTGAACAACTGCTACATGAAGCGCTACTCCCAGGTGTTCAAACCCACTGAAGTGCTAATGATGCTCTCCGCCTTCTCGAATATCGAGACAGTCCACATCGCCGCCTACTCCCATTTGCTCGATACGGTGGGCATGCCGGAGGTCGAATATACGGCATTCCTTAAATATAAGGAGATGAAGGACAAATACGATTTCATGCACAGCTTCTCCACTGAGAGCAAACATGAGA
>JAKBCX010000285.1 GCA_021807465.1 Pseudomonadota bacterium
TTCTCCACCGGCCCGTAGCCAGAGGTAATGTTGGAAGAGCCCATGGCAAATTCATCGAGATTCGCCTTGCCTAGCATCACCGCGCCGGCCGCCTTCAACTGCGCGGAGACGGTGCTTTCATAAGGCGGCACGAAAGGCTCCAGAATCCTGCTTGCCGCCGTGGTGCGCACACCCTCGGTGCAGAACAAATCCTTCATGGCCAGCGGAATACCGGTAAGTGGCGTGGCATTGCCTGCCGCAATACGTGCATCGGCCTCCTTGGCCTGCTCCAGCGCCAGCTCGGGCGTTACCGTAATATAGGCGTTCAGCCGGGGGTTAAGCGCCTCCACGGCGCCGTTATAGGCCGTTACCAGCTCCACGGCCGAAATCTTGCGCGCCGCCAGCTCTTTCGCCGCGCCCGCGATCGTCAAATCAAAAATGCTCATTCCACCACTTTCGGCACGGCAAAGAAGTTCAGCTCACGGTCTGGCGCATTGGCCAGGATTTTGTCAGCAATCCCGCCATCATTCACCACGTCGTCGCGCTGCCGCAGCGCCATTTGCGCCCCGCCCGAGAGTGGTTCCACCCCGTCCACATTCACCTCGCCAAGCTGTTCCACATAGCCCAGAATGGCATTCAGCTCGCCTTGCAGCGTCTGCACTTCCTCATCCTCCACCCGGATTCGGGCGAGTTTCGCGATACGGCGTACCGTAGCGGTATCCAACGACATTTTTGCGCCTCTCAACTTGGCTTTCAAATCCGGGCGGACCATACAGGCGGGCATGGCCCTCTACAATATAGCCGACCTCGCTGCCCAGCTTGCCCCGGGCGAACGCCTTCTCGGGCTGGACCCCGGCGCCAAGCGCATTGGCGTGGCTCTGTCCGATGTCAGCCTCCGCATCGCCAGCCCTTACACCACGCTGGCGCGCACCAAGCTCAAGCAGAATGCCGCCGAAATTGCCGCGATCGCCGAACGCGAAGGGGCAGGGGGGCTGATTATCGGCCTACCGCTGGATGACGGGCAGCGCCTAGGCCCCCGCGCCCAAGCGGCGCGCGACTGGGCGCATGGCTTAAGCGCGGCCACGCGCCTGCCGGTAGCAATGGTGGATGAGAGCTTCACCACCGCCGAGACGCATGAACGCCTGATCGAAGCGGGTATGAGCCGCGCCAGGCGTGATGAGATTATCGACAAACTAGCTGCCGCCGCCATTTTGCAGCGGGCGCTGGACGCGCTGGAATAGGCTTAAAAATCAGCCATTACTGGCTGAAAGCCTGCCCAACCTGGTGCGCCGCGTGGGTAATCGCCTCGCCAGTGGCATTTGCACCCTGGCTGAAGCCTTGCCCCAGGTCATTCCCCGCGGCGCTGAATGATTGGCCCGCGCTGTGCCCTTCCTGGTTACAGGCAGCCAGGCCGAGCAGCGCGGCGAGGGGCAGGACAAAGCGGATCAGGCGGATCATAAAAACAGCTCCAAGCAAAATGTTGCCTGCCATGTTGACGAATTACGAGCGGAATTCAATCGTCATGGCATTACCGTAGGCGCCTTAGATATATCTAAATTTTGGCAAATAAAAGGCGGGGCCAAAACCCCGCCTTTACAGTCATTAATGCTTGGCCTTGTCCTTCAGGCCGCCAATGGTGTTCTGCACCTTGCCTCCGGCTTTTTCGGCCTTACCCTCGGCTTGCAGTTTGGCGTCGCCCAGCACCTTGCCAGTGGCATCCTTCACGCCGCCCCTTGCCTGCTTCATAATACCTTCAATACGGTCCTTATCCATATTCAGCTCCTTGTTTCAGTGCGTGTATGGTTACGGGTTAGGATTATTGGGGGTATGCGCATCGGCGCTATTGGTCAGTGCATGCCCGCCTTGGCTCATATCCTCACCAAATCCTGCCGTTGTATGGCAGGCGGTAAGCGCGAGCACGGCGCAAAACGCGCCCGCTATGCTAAGTGTTCTAACCATTATTTCTCCTTACCGTTGCGCCACCATGTGTGGCTCGCATGTTAAGAGGTCGCTACGTATTCCGAGATTTCAAGAAAAAATCTACGATATTTCCGATTTGAAAGATACTCGTTATGAAGTGGGTGCAAGGTCATTGTCACTTAACCCGAATTCACGCGCGAATAATTCATACGAGTGGATGCGCGCCGCAGGGCTTGTGGTGCCAGTGGTTATTACCAGCTCGTCGAGCTGCAGCGCCGCCGCCATGTGGCGCAAACGTGCGGTTACATCCGTTCCGGTACCTATTAGCGCCCGTGCGCGGGCGCGCTCCATCATTGCGCGCTCGGCCTCGGTCAGTTCAAACGCCGCCGCCTCTTCCGGTGTGGGTAGCGGAATGAATTTACCGCGCCCGCGCACCGCCCACATTACGGCACGCGAACGATACCAATACTCTGCCTCCTCCAGCGTATCCGCCGCCAATGCCGCCACCACAATGGCGCAATGCGGGCGCGGCAGAATGGGGGAGGGGCGGAAGCTCTGGCGGTACACACCCAGCGCCTCTTCCGTGCCCTCGCCATCTGAGAAAAAATGCGCGTAGCAGTAAGGCAGGCCAAAATATCCGGCGAGCTGCGCGCCGTAATTGGAGCTGCCGAGAATCCATATCTCCGGCGCCGTTGGGCCTTGCGGCTGGCAGATAATCTCGCGGAACGGGTGTTCGGCTGGCAGAGGCGCGCCGGAACTCCAGGCCATAACGTCGCGCACCTGGGTGGGGAACATCTCCGCCGCCCGGGCCGCATTGGGGTTGAGGGCAAAAGCCGTGCGCTGGTCCGAGCCTGGCGCGCGGCCCAGGCCAAGGTCAATCCGCCCCGGGGCGATGGCCTCCAGCACGCGGAACTGCTCCGCCACTTTCAGTGCGGAATAATGCGGCAGCATAACCCCCGCCGAGCCGATGCGGATTCTGCTGGTCGTGGCGGCAATGGCAGCCGCCAGAACCTCCGGCGCGGAGCCAGCCACGGACTCGGTATTGTGATGCTCCGAGAGCCAGTAGCGGTAATAGCCGAAGCGTTCGCATTCGCGGGCCAGGGCAAGGCTTTCGCGGATGCTTTCGGCCGGGGAGATACCGGATTTTATGGGGGATTGGTCGAGGACGGAGATTCGCATGAGCTAGATATAGGGCACGCGGCGCCATGTGCAGGCCTCCCGCCGGCCAGAATGCCGGCGCCTGAGAACAGCTAGGTCAACCAGCGTCACGTACACAAATATTTTCATCGCCCGGCCCAAAAACCTCATCCCAATGCCGCTTAAGCGCCGCATCCACATCCGCCATGCTGGCTTTCACGCCCAAATCGTGCAGGCTGGTCACGCCGTGCTCGCGTATGCCGCAGGGCACGATTCCGCCGAAATGGCTCAAATCCGGGTTCACGTTCAGGGCTATGCCGTGCCAGGTTACCCAGCGCGTTACCCGCACGCCAATGG
>JAKBCX010000286.1 GCA_021807465.1 Pseudomonadota bacterium
CGCCTTCGCCGTGGCCATGACCGCCTCGCGCTTCATGGGCGACAGCGTGGCCGCGAAACTCGGCAAACCCCAGATCATGCGGCTGGGCTGCGCGCTGGCGGTGCTGGGCTTTGGCATCACCATTTTCATCCCCAATGGCTGGGCCGGCGTTCTGGGCTTCGGCCTGGTGGGGCTGGGCACGGCCAATATCGCGCCCTTGGTGTTCTCCGCCGCCGCGCGCGTACCGGGCATGGCGGCCAGCCACGCCGCCCCGGCCATCATGGCTATCGGCTATGCCGGGTTCCTCATCGGCCCCGTGCTCATCGGCGGCCTGGCCAGCCATTTCGGCCTGGGCTTCGCCCTGGGGATGGACGCGGCCCTGCTCGCCGCCACCGGCTTTGCCGCCAAGGCCGTGGCTTAGGCTGGCGCGGCACACGGAAGCAGGCAAAAAAAGGGGCCATTACGGCCCCTTTTCCATCAGCCCCGCACAATCCGGGGAATATCCTCCCGCGTCAGCCCAATATCTTCCAAGCTGCGGTCGGAGAGAGAATTCAGCTCATCCTCCGCGGCGCGGCGTTCGCGCCAGCGGCGGAGACCATCGAGCAGGGTGGACCGGCGTTCGGCAGCCACGCGGGGCGTGTGCCGGGCGAAAACCAGAGACTCCACCCTGCTCAAGGCGGTCTGGTTTCTAATCGTCGAAGACATAATACACCTGATTAAATTTACGGGCGGCCGTTTCACTGCGACCCAGCAGCACCCTGGGCGGCGGACCCTTTGCCCGGCGCCACGGGCACTCATATACTCCAGAACGGGGATTATTGCGCGCCCGGCGGCGCGCGGCAGACCCGCTTGGGACGCATGCAAAGGGGTGAGGTATGACCTCAGAACATAGGACGAGATTAACCCGGCTGCGGGAAGCCCTGGCGCGCGCCGGGCTGGACGGGTTCATCATCCCCCGCGCCGATGAGCATCTGGGCGAATATGTGCCCGAAAATGCCGAGCGCCTGGCCTATATCACCGGCTTCACCGGCAGCGCGGGCCTCGCCATCGTGCTGCGCGAAAAAGCGGCGGTGTTTTCCGATGGCCGCTACACGCTGCAAATGGAGCACGAAACCGACCCCGCCTTGTGGGAGCGCCGCCATATTATCGAGGACAAGCCCGAGGCCTGGCTGCTGGCCAATGCCGCCGGGCGGAAAATCGGCTACGACCCCTGGCTCATCAGCCCAGAGGGGCTGAGGCGCTTCACCGGCGCCACGCTGGTACCCGTGGCGCAAAACCCGGTGGATGAAATTTGGGTGGATCGCCCCGCCCCGCCTTTGGCCCCCGCCGTGCCGCATGGCGAGGCTTTCGCGGGTGAATCCTCCGCCGCCAAGCGCGCCCGGCTGGCCGCAACATTGCGCGAGGCCGGGCAGGACGCCGCCATCCTCACCGATCCCGCCTCACTCGCCTGGCTGTTCAATATTCGCGGCGCGGATCTGGAATTCTGCCCCTTCGCCCTGGGCTACGCGCTGCTCTACGCCGATGCCACCGCCACGCTCTTCATGGCGCATGAGAAAATAACCCCCGAGCTGCTGGCCCATCTGGGGCCAGAGGTGCAAACCGCCGGACGCAGCATAATCCAAGCCGCCCTGGCCGCGCTGGCGGGCAAAACCGTGCGCTACGACCCCGCCTCCATGCCCGCCTGGTTCGAAACCGCGCTGCGCGAGCTGGGCGCCAAAATCGCCGAGGCGCCAGACCCAGTGGCCCTGCCACGCGCCTGCAAGAACGAGGCTGAGCAGCACGGCGCCCGCGCCGCCCATTTGCGCGACGGCGTGGCGATGGTGAAGTTCCTCACCTGGCTCTCCGCCGCCAAAAACGAGACCGAACTCTCCGCCGCCGCCAAGCTTCGCGCCTTCCGGGCAGATGGCGCCAAATTCCGTGGCGAAAGCTTTCCCGCCATTTCCGGCGCGGGCGAGGATGGCGCCATCATCCATTACCGCGTCACGGAAGCCACCAACCGCCCCATCAAGCCCAACGAGGTCTATCTGATAGATAGCGGCGGCCAGTATCTGGACGGCACAACAGACATAACCCGCACGCTCTGGACCGGCCCGGATGAAGCCCCGGCGGAGATAAAAGCCAATGTCACCCGCGTGCTGGCCGGGCATATCGCGCTTGCCCGCATCGTGTTCCCCGAAGGCGTGGCCGGCCCGCATCTCGACGTACTGGCCCGCCAGGAGCTATGGCGCGCCGGGCTGGATTACGACCACGGCACCGGCCATGGCGTGGGCGCCTATCTCTCGGTGCATGAAGGCCCGGCGGGCATCTCCCGTGCCGCCAAGCCCGTGCCCTTGCAAATTGGCATGATCCTTTCCAACGAGCCAGGCTACTACCTGCCCGGCGCCTATGGCGTGCGCATGGAAAACCTCATGCTGGTGCAGCCCGCCAATTTCTCCGCCGCGCGCAAAAAATTCCTGCGCTTCGAGCCGCTCACCCTGGTCCCGTTCGACCGCGCCCTCATCAACCCCGCGCTATTGCCAAGCGATGCGCTAACCTGGCTGAACGCCTACCACGCGCATGTGGAAGCCGCGCTCGCCCCGCATCTGCCCGAAGCCGAACGCGCCTGGCTGCACACCGCCTGCGCGCCGCTTTAAGAACCCCCCACCCGTCATCCCCGCGCAAGCGGGGATCTCGTGACAACGGCACGCCGCCCGCCGCGCGCAGAAAAAATAACATTGACCCCGCAAAGCCCGGTGCGGCACAATTTCCACAGGCGATTCGCTGAGAGCCTGTTTGAAAATTCGCTCTGGTGAGTCGCATGGTGGTGATTTGCGAGTACCGGAGCGGAGCGTACTTGAGTACGTGAGCACCGGAACGCAGCCAATCGCCGCCAGGCGGCCACCAGAGTAGAATTTTCAAACAGGCTCTGACCTCTTGCTAGAAAGGGCACCGCCCATGCGCTTATTCGTCGCGCTCGATCTCCCCTGGGAGACCAAAGAGGAACTCAGCGATCTGTCCTTCCCCCTGCCAGGCGCGCGCTGGGTGCCCACCGATAATTTCCACCTCACACTGCGCTTCATCGGCGAGGCCAACCGGTTGCAGGCCGAGGAAATAGACCACGCGCTGGCCAGCCTGCGCGGCCGCAGCTTCAGCTTCACCCTCGGCGGGCTGGGCTGGTTCGAGAAATATGGCCGCGTGAACACGCTTTACGTGGGGGTGGAGCGCAATGCCGACCTGGCCCGGCTGCAAAGCAAGGTGGAAAACGCGCTACTGCGCGTGGGGCTGCCGCCCGATAAGCGCAAATTCACCCCCCATGTTACCCTGGCGCGCATGGACCAGCCGGTAACTCCCGCGCTCACCAGCTTCGTGCAGGCGCATAATCTCTACCGCTCAGCGCCTATCTTGGCCGGCAATGTCACCTTGTTCAGCTCCTTC
>JAKBCX010000287.1 GCA_021807465.1 Pseudomonadota bacterium
TCGCCTGCTGGCTGTTTTCGCTAAAGAATTCAAAGACTTCGATAACCCGTTTGGCGATCTTGGCTTTGTTCGGTTCAAGCGCCATGGCCATAACCGTAATCTCCCCGGCTTTTGTGTGGGCACACAATCTGCCTGACTCCGTCCTTAGTCAATAAAAAAATGAGGGGGCTTCTGTTTTATTGTGTGTCAGGCCTGGCGCAGGGTTGGCGGGGGGTAATCGCGGATGCGATTTTGCGGTGCGGGGTTTGCTGTTGCGGAGCGCGTTATCGCCGCCGCGGTGTTATTGCGGGGGGAACAGGCTGGGCATTGCCGCCAGCGGCTGGTCAATGCCATCTGTGCGCCACAAGATTGCAACGAGGGAACCCATGGCCGGCAAGGTTATAGCAATTACAGGGGCGAATGGCGGGCTGGGCCGCGCGCTGGCACAGTTTTTCGCTGAGGGCGGGGAGCAGGTGGTGCTGCTAGGCCGCAAGCTGGACAAGGTGCAGGAAGTGGCCGCCGCGATTGGCGGAAACGCCTTTGCCGTGGCGTGCGATGTGGGCAAGCCGGAATCCGTGACCGCCGCATTCAAGACGATTGCCGATAAATACGGCAAGCTGGACGTGCTCATCAATAACGCGGCGATTTTCCATCCTTTCCTTATTGAGGAAGCGACGGATGAGCAGATTCTGGCGCCGGTGCTGGCCAATCTGGCGGGGCCGATTTTGTGCGCGCGTTCGGCGATTCCGCTGATGAGCCGGGGCGGGCATATCATCAATGTCAGTTCGGAATCGGTGACGGTGCCGCTGCCGCATCTGACCGTGTACCAGGCCACCAAGGCGGGGCTGGAGAATTTCTCGGAGCATTTGCAGCGCGAGCTGGAGAGCAAGGGCATCCGCGTAACCGTGGTGCGGGCCGGGCAGATGATGGGGCCGGGCATGTCGCTGGAGATGGAGCCGCAGGCCGCCAGGCGGTTCCATATGGAGTCGATGAAGCGCGGGCTGAACTTGGCTAAGCGCGGCATAACCATGTACCCGTCCACCATGCCGGTATTCCGTATGCTTGTGGATTTGGCGCCGGATTTGCAGGTGGGCACGGTGGTGCTGATGGCCCGCGCGCAGGCTGAGGAAAAAGCGGAATAAGGGCCAAGGAACCCGCCCGCGCCAGAAGAGAGGAGTAAGGCAATGATGTTTCCCGATGGTAAGCTCTACATAAACGGCAAGCTCCGCGATGCGGAGAATGGCGCCAAGTACGAGGATATAAGCCCCTGGACGGGCGAGGTGATCGCCCTGGCGGCGGATGCCTCGGCGGCCGATATGGAAGAGGCGATTGCCGCTGCCAGGAAGGCTTTTGACGAGACGGACTGGCCCACGAACCGGACCTTGCGGCGCGAGCTGGTGGTGAAACTGGGCGATAAGCTGAAGGCCAATAAGGACCGGCTGATGGCGCTGGCGCAGCACGAGGTTGGCTCGGCGCTGGGTTTCGTGGCCGGGCCGCAGGTTGGCTCGCCGTTGAGCTATATTGACGATCTGCTGAAGATTTTTGACGAGATTGAGTGGGAAAAGCCGATGGGCGACCGCCCCGGCTGGGTGGGCACGAGCCGCCGCACGTTGGTGAAGGAAGCCGCTGGCGTGGTGGGTGTGATCACGCCCTGGAACGTGCCGCTGTATATTACCGTGGGCAAGGTGATTCCCGCCCTCCTGGCGGGCTGCACCGTTATCATCAAGCCCGCGCCGGATACGCCGCTCATCAGCGCCATCTGGGGCGAGCTGGCGTCGGAAGTGGGTTTTCCGCCGGGCGTGATTAACGTGGTGACCGCCGCGGACCCGGTGCTGACGGGCGAGATGCTGGTGACCGATAAGCGCGTGGACCTCATCTCCTTCACCGGCTCCACCGGCGTGGGTAAGCGTATTATGGAGAAGGGCGCGCCGACGCTGAAGCGGCTGTTCCTGGAGCTGGGCGGCAAGTCCGCGCTTATTGTGCTGGAGGATGCGCCGGACTTCGCCCGCGCCGTGGCGGTCGGCATGGTGTGCCCGCATGCGGGCCAGGGTTGCGCCACGCTAACGCGCCTGCTGGTGCCCAAGAGCCGCTATGCCGAGGCCGTGGAGATACTGAAGGCCGCCTATGCGGGCTATGCCGATAAATGGGGCAACCCGGAGGATCCCACGCAGATCATGGGGCCGCTGGTCTCGGCCAAGCAGCGCGAGCGCGTGCTGGCTTATATCGAGTCTGGCAAGCAGGAAGGGGCGCGGCTGATTGCCGGTGGCAAGGCGGCCACAGACAAGGGCACGGGCTTTTTCGTGGAGCCAACCTGCTTTGTGGATGTGACCAACGACATGAAAATCGCGCGCGAGGAAATCTTCGGGCCGGTGGGCGTGGTCATCCCGTTCGAGGATGATGAGGACGCGATCCGCATTGCCAATGACAGCGATTACGGCCTGTCCGGCATGGTGGTCTCGGGTGATACGGAGCGGGCGATGCGCATTGCCAAGCGCATCCGCACCGGCACGATGGGCGTGAATTTCGGCGCCTCCATTGCCGTGGATTTGCCGTTTGGCGGCTACAAGCAAAGCGGTATCGGCAAGGAATGGGGGATGGAGGGTTTCGATGAATACCTCGAAACCAAGGCCATTGCCGTTGGCGTGAATTGAGCGTGAGCGGGGCGGGACAACCCGCCCCGGATGATTATGTGGTGGATGTGTTTGTCCCGGCGCGCGGCGCCGTGGACTGGATGCTGGAACAGAGATGACCGGCAGCGTGATGAATGAGTCCGGTGGCGAGCCGCCCGCCCCCAAGGCAGGGTATAACCTGCTGGGCCAGCGCCTGGGCCGCAAGGGGCAGGAAACGCGGGAGCGGATTCTGTGCGCGGCCCTGCGTCTGATTGAAGAATCGCAGGAATCTTCTGTAACTTTGAGCAGCGTGGCGCGCGAGGCGCAGGTTGGCATGACCACGTTGTACCTTTATTTCCCCGATCTGGGCGATTTGGTGCTGGCCGTGCTGGAGCGGGTGATGGATTATGCCGGCTCGGCCTTTGGTGACCGGCTGCGCGCATATTGGCCGGATGAGGAGCTGACGGAATGCACCCGGGGCTTTATCCGTGCTCACCACCAGTTCTGGAGCCGGCACGCGCGGATTTTACTGCTGCGCAACAGTTTTGAGGATACGGGCGATGCGCGGTTTTTGCAGTATCGTAACCGTGTTTCCCGGCCACTGATCGAGCTTCTGGTGCGGCAGATGGATGGCAGTTGCGAGCCGATGAACTCACCCGTGGCCAATTGCGCGACAGTGCTGGTAACCGGGTTTGAACGGCTGGCCACGATCACCACCAACTCGATTTTCCATGCGAATTTGAGAGAAATGGGCATGGAGCAGGTGAAGGCTTATATTGATGATTTGCTGGATGCCGAGGCGGA
>JAKBCX010000288.1 GCA_021807465.1 Pseudomonadota bacterium
CCTGCGGGGCGGCCAATACATCCATGGCCGCAAGCTAAACCGGCCGCGCCGCGCCGGGGAAGAGGCTCTACGCAGCCCTGTTGTCCACCAGCTCCTTCACCACGCCAGGGTCGGCCAGGGTCGAGGTATCGCCCAGGCTATCCGTCTCATTCGCGGCAATCTTGCGCAAAATCCGGCGCATGATCTTGCCCGAGCGCGTCTTGGGCAAGCCGGGCGCCCATTGGATGACATCCGGCGCGGCAATCGGGCCAATTTCGTGGCGCACCCAGGCCACAAGCGCCTTCCGCAACGCCTCGGTCGGCTCCACATCCGCCACCAGCGTCACGTAAGCGTAAATGCCCTGGCCCTTCAAATCATGCGGGTAGCCCACCACGGCGGCCTCGGCCACGGCCTCATGGGCCACAAGCGCGGATTCAATCTCCGCCGTGCCCATGCGGTGGCCGGATACGTTGATCACGTCATCCACGCGCCCGGTAATCCAGTAATACCCATCTTCATCCCGCCGCGCGCCATCGCCGGTAAAATACAGCCCTTTGAAGGTGGAGAAATAGGTCTGCACAAAGCGCGCATGGTCGCCATAAACCGTGCGCATCTGCCCCGGCCAGCTATCGGCAATGCACAAATTGCCTTCCGTGGCGCCGTGCAGTTCCTTGCCCTCGCCATCCACCAGCAGCGGCTTAACACCCGGCAGCGGCAGGGTGGCGGAGCCGGGCTTCAGCGCCGTGGCGCCGGGCAAAGGCGAGATGAGAATGCCGCCGGTTTCCGTCTGCCACCACGTATCCACAATCGGGCAGCGATGCTCGCCCACCACGCGGTCATACCACAGCCAGGCTTCGGGGTTTATCGGCTCGCCCACCGAGCCAAGAATCCGCAGCGATTTGCGCGAGGTCTTCTTCACCGGCGCCTCGCCATCGCGCATCAGCGCGCGGATGGCGGTGGGCGCGGTATAGAAAATATTCACCTGATGCTTGTCGATCACCTCCCAGAAGCGCGAGCTGCTGGGGTAATTCGGCACGCCCTCGAACATCAGCGTGGTGGCGCCATTGGCCAGCGGCCCATAGACAATATAAGTATGCCCCGTCACCCAGCCGACATCGGCCGTGCACCAGTAAATCTCACCCGGATGGTAGTCGAACACATATTGGTGGGTGAAGCTGGCCCAAACCATGTACCCGCCCGTGGTATGCAGCACGCCCTTGGGCTTGCCTGTGGAACCCGAGGTATACAGGATGAACAGCGGATCCTCCGCATTCATCGGCAGCGCGGCATGGCTGGGCGAGGCCGCGGCGCACGCATCGTCATAGGAAATATCGCGCCCCGCCTGCATCGCCACGGCGCCGCCCGTCACCTTCACCACCAGCACCGTCTTTACCGAAGGGCAGTCCTTCAGCGCCTCATCCGCATTGGCCTTCAGCGCCACCCGGCGCCCGCCACGCCGGCCCTCATCGGCCGTAATCAGCGCCACGGAATTGCAATCCTGGATGCGGTTGGCCAATGAGTCGGGCGAAAACCCGCCAAACACCACGGAATGAATCGCGCCAATACGCGCGCAGGCCAGCAGCGCCACCGCCGCCTCCACCACCATGGGCAGATAAATGGTAACAACATCGCCCTTCTTGATGCCCTGGGCGGTCAACACATTGGCTAGGCGGCAAACCTTCTCATGCAGTTCCCGGTACGTCACCTTCTGCGACATAGAAGGGTCATCACCCTCCCAGATAATGGCCACCTGCTCCCCGCGCTCGGCCAGATGCCGGTCCAGGCAGTTGGCGGCGGCGTTCAGCTCCCCATCCTCGAACCATTTAATCGAAACATCGCCATGGAAATCCGTGTTCTTGATCTTAGTGGGAGGCTTGATCCAGTCGACGCGCCTGGCTTCCTCCGCCCAGAATTTTTCAGGCTCGGACGCAGCACGCCGGTACATATCCTCGTAACGTGCCTTATCAACCAGCGCATGAGCGGCGATTTCCGGCTTGACGTGCACGATTTCGGCGTCCGGCATGATATTCCTCCTGCTTTGTTCTGGACCTGGGGTAATTATGCCCGAAATCCGGCATAGCTGATAGGTGGCCACACCCAGAACATCAGGCAAGGCGGCTCACCGATGAACCCTCTTCATAAAAAATCGGTGTTTTCGTGGATTCTATAGGCGCTTATCACCAAATCGTTGACAATTCCGCATCTTTCTGCGTGAGATTTCAAGGCAATCGGTGATGGCATGGCTTGGCTCGCACTCTCAAGAGGCACAAGGCACCCTGAAGGCGGTTGTCCCCCATAAAGCGCACACACGCATGGGGGCCAAAACTTTTGAGGAGCGAGTTAAGAAAATATGGCGACCGGTACCGTCAAATGGTTCAACACAACCAAAGGCTATGGCTTCATCGTGCCCCAAGATGGCGGCAAGGATGTCTTCGTCCACATCACCGCCGTGCAGTCGGCAGGGCTGCGCGGGCTGAATGAGGGGCAGAAAATCTCCTACGAAGTGGCGATGGAGCGCGGCAAGGCTGCCGCGGTCAATCTCAAGGCCATATAACCCCGCAGCGCGGCGGCGCGCCCGGGGGCTTTGCAACAAATTTCAGGGGCGGGGCCGCGGCAAGCGGCCCCGCCCCCTATTATTGCGTCCAACACATTTCCAGGCTAACCTAACGTAAAGGGCAGGCACCATACCATGCCTGTATCCAAGGCCCAAAAAGGCTGAGAATAATTGGGAGAAACGATGAACAGCCCCATAACCCCAGGCGCCACGCCTGACTTCATCCCCGCCCCCACCGCCGCCGGCGAAATTCTGGACCGCGCCGTGCGCCAATTCGGCCCGCTCATGGCGCTCGATTTCATGGGGCAGCGCATGAGCTATACCGGGCTGGGGCGCCTGGCCAACGCCGCCGCCGCCGGTTTGCAAAAGCTGGGTGTCACCAAGGGCACCAAAGTGGGGCTATGCCTGCCCAACTGCCCCTATTCCATCATCATGTATTTCGCCATCCTCAAGGCCGGCGGCACGGTGGTCAATTTCAACCCGCTTTATACACTTAAGGAAATCGAAACCATGGTGCGCGAGGCCGGGGTGACCATGATGGTCACCGTGGACGTAGCCGCCGTGTTCAACAATATCGGCACGCTGGCGGCACAAGGGGTGTTCAACCGCGTCATCATCTGCCCGCTGGCCGATATGCTGCCCTGGGCCAAGGGCCTGGCCATGCGGCTGCTGGGGCGCAAGAGCCTGGCAAAAGTGCCAAAACATGCACCGTTTCTGCCATTCAAAACCCTCATCGCCGGGCAAACCGCCCCGGCCCCCATTCAGGTGGACCCGCTCACGGAAATGGCGGTGCTGCAATTCACCGGTGGCACCACTGGCACGCCCAAGGCGGCGGCGCTCAGCCACGCCAATATCACCG
>JAKBCX010000289.1 GCA_021807465.1 Pseudomonadota bacterium
TGCACAGGCTTTGCCCGGTGGGGGTGAGATTTTGCGGCGCGGGCAAATTATGCGCCAGCAGCCCGGCATCATCCAGCGCGGCGGCGGCCGTGGCGCCGTCGAACCACGCGATGTTCCAATCTGGATGCCGCCCCTGCGCGGCAATGCGCGCGAGCAGACTGCCGGTGGCAAGGCGCACAGTGGTGACTTTAATGCCTGTTTGCTTGGTAAAGGCAGCCGCCACGGCGGGGCCGTAATCAAGCCCCGAATATAACACCAGCCCTGGGCTGGAAGCGGGCCAAAGCATGAAGGCGGCAATAGCAACAATGAAAACCGCGAAGGCGGCCGCTATGATTTTACGCAAAACACCAGCTCCTTAGATGCAGGCGGCGGAGATAGATTGAATATTCTGGAAGCGCAGCAACGGGCAGCTTGCACAGATCGTTTGTCATGGAAATTTCATTGCGCCGTGCCGCGCCCGTGCTTGCCGCCCAGTGCCGCGCGCAGCGTGCCCAGCCGGGCGAGCGCGCGCATCGTATGGCCGCGGCGCGCCACGGCCAGGCCCATCACCAGCGCCTCCAGCGCGGCGAATGTCGCGGCGTGCAGCGCCACACGCTCGGCCCGGCCGCGCCGTGCCGCGATAACAACGTTGGCGGCCTGGGCCAGTTTGCTGTCTGGTGTATCGGTAACAAGCACGATGGGAATGCCCAGCAGGCTTGCCTCGGAGGCTACCAGCAGCACTTCGTGGTACGGCTTGCCGTAAGAGAGAATCAACATTCCGTCCTGCGCCGAAAGATCAACCAGATCGTCCGCAAGGCCGATTCCGCCCTGGCCAATAACTTTGGCATTGCGCCCATGCCGCGCCAGCATCAGCCGCACATATTCCGCCAGCGGCCGCGATGGGCCGGCGGCATAGATAACAATGCGCCCCGCCGCATGCAGCGCGGCGGTGGCGGCATGAATTTGCGCCCGCCCCGCTTTTTCCTGCAATGCGCGCAGAGACTCCATATGCGTGTCGATGACCAGATCGCTTGCCGCGGCGGCATCGCCGGATTCACCACCCAGGTCTTCCAGCGTGCGGTGCATGTTGTGCAAAGGCGCGGCATTGGTGCCGATTGCGGCGGCGATGGATTGCCGAAGCTCGGGCAGCCCCTGGAAACCCAGCGCCTGCACAGTGCGCACCACCGTGGCATCGGACGTGCCTATAAGCGCCGCCAGCTCGGCCGCGGAGTTGGCCAGTACGGCCACACGGTTGCCGTTAAGGAAGCGCGCCACACGCAGCACGGCTGGCGGCAGCCCCGCTTCCAGCGCCTTCAACTGCGCCGCCAGCCTGTCAGGCTCGGCCGCGCCTTGCGGAGAAGCGGCCTTGCCGCGCGCCCTGGTCAGCTTTTGGGGCATTTATATCGTCCTGCCTGCATCATGAACCGCGAATTTCGTGGCAATGGCGCGCTGCGCGCACCCGCCATTGTAATATCTGCTACACAAGCCACTCCTCGATGTCCAGCCTAAACACCACTATACCCAGAGACAAAAACACAAGAAAATCTCGGAAAAAATTCAGAAATCTTCGCTTCGCGTTGTAATGTCATCGCTATGAAACAAAACAATCACGGAGTGGTAAAAAACTCCCCTAACATTTTTTGGTAGTGGGCGCTACACACCCGGCGGCAGTTCAAACAATTCCAAGGATAGGTTAACATGAGAGGTATCTGGGACATGCGCCTGCGTTCGGCGCTGCGCGGTTTTTGCTCGGCACGTTGTATAACCATAGGGCTTGGCGGCGCACTTGGCTTGGTTGCCGCGCCGGCCGCCTTTGCGCAAAGCACGCAGGCGGCAGACGCGCCGGTTAATCTCGATCTCGGCTCGGTGCTCTCCACCGGCAGCGGCAATGCGGCTAATCTTATCAACACGCCAGGCACCGCGCCTTACGAGTCACCTTCCACCGCGCCGCTGCATAGCGGGCAGCCAACCTCGGTAGTATCCAAACACACCACTGATAATCTGCTTGTTCCCACGCAGAGCTATGCGGATATCGCCAGGCTCACGCCCTCGGTGAACAACATCAACCCGAACGGCCCTGGCCTGTCGGAAACCTCAGGCCCGTCCATTCGCGGCTTCCAGGATGGCCAGTACAACGTCACCTTCGATGGCATCCCCATTGGCGATTCCAACGATTTTACGCACCACTCGACCTCGTTCTTCACCAATTCCGAAATCGGCCAGACAATTGTGGACCGTGGCCCGGGCACGGCGGAGACAGTGGGCGACGCCACGTTTGGCGGCACAATTTCCATCCGCACCATCAACCCGCTGCCAACCTCGACTCTGACACTGAACAGCTCCTATGGCAGCTACGATACGTTCGACGGCTCCGTGCGGGTTGATACCGGCGCCATCCGGCACGCCAATGGCGCCACCGGCGTGTTCATGGCCGAGCACATGAACAGCAATGGCGCGCTGCAGAACGCCACTCAGCAGCGCACCAATTTCTTCGGCAAGGTGGTGGTGCCGGTTGGCAGCAGCACCACGGTTACGGTGCTGGCCGATTACAACCAGATTTACCAGAACCCGCCCGTGGGCGCGACAGACGCGCAGATGGCGCAATATGGCTGGAATTACGCCTATAGCGACAACCCCAACTCGCAATCCTACTGGCGCTACAATAACGACCATATCACAACCGATATGGAATATATCGACGTGCAGTCTAACTTTGGCGATGGGTTCTTGTATGACGGCAAGATCTATACCTACGGCTATTACCACCACGATTTGAATACCGCCGACCCCAGCGCCTCTGGCGCAATTGCCAACCAGGCGGTGCTGGTACCAGGCGGGCCGGTCATTCCCAACCAGATACCGGGCCAGGTTTTCCGCATGGATTACCGCTCTGTCGGCACCATTCAGCGCCTGCAAAAGAATTTTTCCTGGGGTGATCTGAGAACTGGATTTTGGTTCGATCACCAATCGAACACGCGGTACGTGCAAGAGGTGGACATCTCGGCGGCAAATGCCGTTAACTATGACTACCAGAATGACGGCAACAAGCTGACGCCTGATAATAGCTACGGCTCGATCGACCGCCTGCAGTTCAACCAGCTCTACACGTTCCAGCCCTATGCGCAGATTGACTGGAAGCCGACCGATAAGCTGACCCTGACGGGCGGGCTGAAATGGGCCTATTTCCGCCGCGCCCTGAACGCGCCCGTGCAGCAAAAAACCGAACTGACAAGCGGCTACACGCAAGATTACGAGAAGCTGCTCCCCTCCTTCGAGGCGAAATACGCCTTCACACCTAATCTTTCCACATATTTCCAGGCCGCTGAAGGCTACCTCGCGCCCAACCTGAACACCTATTATACAACCGCGCTCAATGCGCAGAGCGTGCAGCCAGAAAGCACGATCAACTTCCA
>JAKBCX010000290.1 GCA_021807465.1 Pseudomonadota bacterium
TTCATGGCTTCCACCAGCAGCAATGTGGCACCTGCTTCAATGCTCTGGCCTACGCTTACGTAAGGCGGCGCGCCCGGCTCGGCAGAGAGATAGGCCACGCCCACCATCGGGCTCTTCACCGCGCCGGGGTGCTTGGCCAAATCCGCCGCTGGGGCGGGGGCGGCTGCTACTACGGCAGGCGCCGCGGCGGGGGCGGCAGCCACGGGGGCAGCCACGGGGACGGTAACAGGCGCGAGGGTGCGGGCCAGCCGCACCTTGCGGTCGCCTTCGGCCAGTTCGATCTCAGAGAGGCCGGTCTCGTTCAGCAAGGCGGCGAGTTCGGCCAGGGTCTTGGGGTCGAAGGAAAGGCTCATTGGTCGTCTTCTTCCAGTTCTTCCAGAATATCGGACAGGGTAATCAGCGCCAGCCTATAGCCCGCAATGCCCAGACCGCAAATAACGCCCGTGGCGGCGCGCGACACATAGGAATGGTGGCGGAATTCCTCGCGCTTATGGATGTTGGAGAGATGCACCTCGATAACGGGAATATCGAGGGCCATCACCGCGTCCATAAGGGCGATAGAGGTGTGCGAATACCCGGCGGGGTTGATAATCAGCCCGGCGGCGCGGTCGCGCGCCTCCTGCACCCAGGTAATCAGCTCGCCTTCCACATTGGTCTGGCGGCATTCTATGGCCAGGCCCAGCCCTTCGGCGGTCTCGGCGCATAGGGTTTCCAAATCGTCCAGCGTCGCGGTGCCGTAAATTTCCGGTTCGCGCGTGCCGAGCATGTTCAAATTGGGTCCGTTAAGGACGAGTATAAGGGGTGAGGCCATGATGCGCTTTCCGCTAGCATAACGGAATCGCGGACGCCAAATTTTATGGGGATAACGGCCTTGCGGGGCGGCGGGCACGGCCCGATAATGTGGCTTATGAGCAATGTAGTTGAGCAGATCAGCCTGACCGTGAATGGCGACTCGATGCAGGTCGAGGCCGGGCTGACCGTGGCGGGGCTGATTGCCCGGCTGGAGCTGGACACGCGTAAGGTGGCGGTGGAGCGGAATCTGGAGATCGTGCCGCGCTCCACCTACGCCCAAGTGCGGCTAGAGGCCGGCGACAGGCTGGAAATCGTGCATTTTATCGGCGGGGGCTAAGGATTTTGGACGGGATTGTGCAGGACGGAGCGTTGCAGAGGGATGATTCCTGGACCGTGGCGGGCCGCAAATTTTCCTCGCGCCTTGTGGTAGGCACCGGAAAGTACAAGGATTTGCCCACCACGGCGGCGGCCATCGAGGCCTCCGGCGCCGAGATGGTGACGGTGGCCGTGCGGCGCGTGAACCTCTCGGACCGTAACGCGCCGATGCTGCAGGATTATGTAAGCCCCCAGCGTTACACTTATTTGCCAAATACCGCAGGCTGCTTCACGGCCGATGAGGCGGTACGCACGCTGCGCCTGGCGCGCGAGGCGGGCGGCTGGAACCTTGTGAAGCTGGAAGTGCTTGGCCCCGCGCCGACATTATACCCCGATATGGCGGCAACACTGCTGGCCGCCGAGGCGCTCATCAAGGATGGGTTCGAGGTAATGGTGTATTGCTCGGACGACCCGGTGGCGGCCAAGCGGCTGGAGGAGATGGGTTGTGTGGCCATCATGCCTCTGGGCGCGCCCATCGGCTCTGGCCTGGGCGTGCAGAACCCGTTGATGATCCAGATGATTATCGAGCAGAGCAAAGTGCCCGTGCTGGTGGATGCCGGGGTGGGCACGGCCTACGACGCCACCTTCGCCATGGAGCTGGGCTGCGATGCGGTGCTGGTGAACTCCGCCATCGCCATGGCCGGTGACCCGATTCTGATGGCCCGCGCCATGAAGGCGGGGGTGGAGGCCGGGCGGCTGGCTTTTCGTGCCGGGCGTATACCGCGCAAGGGCTTCGCCAGCGCCTCGACACCAATGACGGGACTCATAAGCTGAAACAAATCTGGCGCGCAGGCCCCGAACTGTTCGCCAATTTCCTTGCTCCCTATCTGGTCTATGAAGGGCTGGATGCCAGCCTTGGCGACACCGAGGCGCTGATTGCCTCCGCCGTGCCGCCTTTGCTGTGGAGCGCCTATGAGCTGATAAAAACAAGGCGGCTGGATGCCATTGCCCTGACGGTTACGGGCAGCATCCTGCTCACCGTGGTGGCCACAGCGCTGGGCGGCTCGGCGCGGCTCATCCAGGTGCGCGATGCGCTGGTAACAGGGGCTGTGGGGGTGGTGTTTCTCGCCACGCTCCTGCTGCCACGCCCGTTCATCTTCTATCTGGCCCGTGCCGCCATGGCGCGCGGCGCGGAGGGCGCGGCGGCTTACGAGCAGATATGGGGGCAGCCGGGCGTGCCGGAAGTGTTCCGCTGGCTCAGCCTGGTTTGGGGGCTGGGGCTGGTGGGGCAGACGGCCACAATGTGCTGGCTGGCCTGGGTCTGGCCCATTCCGCGCTATTTGCTGCTTTCGCCCTTCATCTCGGCGGGCATTTTCGGCCTGCTTATGCTGGCAAGCCTTGGCTATATCGCGCGGCGGCCCGCGGCGCGGGCCATTATCGCCGTTTCGCGCAGGCCTATCCTGCCACCGTAATCAGGCAGCCCGTGCTAATCTGGCCGCCATAGCGCGTCCAGGTTTGTGTTTCGCCAAACAAGGGCACGCCCACATAGCCGCGCAGGTGCAACGCGCCATCACGTATGGTTAGCGTGGCTTGCCAAACGCTGCCATTGCGCGGGTCGGTAATGGTGCCGTGCCATTTATCCGGTGAATCCGTGGGGGTCATGGCGATAATATCATCGCCGCATTGCGGCTGGCCGCGCCAGTCCAGCGGTTGCGGGTCCGTGGGGTTGTCCAGCTTTATGCCGGCAATATGGCCGCACAGCCCGTTCCCGCAGGGGGCAATAGAGATCACGGCATCGCGGCTCGCGGTCAACCATCTGCCTGTGGGAGAGGACGTGCCAGCCTGCGCGGCACCAGCCATGACAATACCGCCCCAAACCAGAAGGGCGGCGCATAAACGACGCAACACAACACACTCCAATGCGGAGAAACAAACCCCAGACGGAAGCCCCTGTTTATTTCGGGTGAATCCGAGGCTTGGTTTAGGCCCAACCGGCGCATTGCCATAGTGTTAACTTGCACGCGGAGGGGATTTTACGCCGCGTGTTGCAGAAAAGCTGCAGCGCGGCGGCTTAGCTTAGCTGCATGGTGTAGCTGGCATAGCCATCTCCGGCATCACCCAGGCACGCCAGGCCCGGAATATGCGCGAGAAAAGGCGCCGCCTCGGGCGCGCTCTCAAAACTCACCGTCACTGGCTGGCCGATGGGGGCAAAGGACCAGATATTAGGCGTGGCAACGGAAATTTCGC
>JAKBCX010000291.1 GCA_021807465.1 Pseudomonadota bacterium
AAATACTGCCACGGGAAGGTTTAGAACCCCTTTCAAACCCCTGGATGCACGGCATGCGCCTTAAGGCGCTAACCGGCTGGTTCTGCTTTGTCTTGACTTCCAGATCAGACCGTTCGCATAGTGTTCGGGGGAGGCAATCAACATCTGATTGTAAGTGTCCCAGATGTTCCTTACCTCCCTGTTGGTCCGGCCTAATTCTTCATAAAAGGGAGCCGATCTTGAACAGAAAATCATTCGTTGCGCTGCTTGCACCACTGGCTCTTGGCATGGCTTATATGGCGGCGCCGCAGGTTGCCCGTGCGCAGGGCAACAACACCAACATCGTCGTCGGGGCGGATACCACCTTCCCGCCATTCGAGACCGAGGTGGACGGCAAAGTCACCGGGTTTGACATCGACATGATAAAGGCCATCGCCAAAGCCGAGGGCTTGACGGTGACCATCAAGACGCTGCCATTCAACGGGATTATTCCCAGCCTGCAAACAGGGGCGCTGGATGCCGCCGTAGCTGGCATCACAATCAAGACCAGCCGGTTGCAGAATGTCGATTTCAGCGACGCCTACTATAAGTCCGGCTTGTCAGTCCTCGTCAAGAAAGACTCGGACATTACAGGGTTCGCCGATCTGAAAGGCCATGTCGTCGCGACCAAAAAAGCCACGTCATCGGCCGATTACCTCCAGCAGCACGGTTTCAACATGAACGATGTCAAGCAGTTTCAAGACATCGACTCCGCCTATGAGGCGCTGGAAACCGGCGGGGCGGATGCAGTGATTTTCGATAATCCGGTCAACGTCAATTTCAAGACATTGCACCCCAACGTGAAAACCGTGGGGCCATTGCTCACCGGCGAGTATTACGGGATTGCGATCAGCAAGAAGCGGCCGGATTTGGTGGCCAAGATCAATGCCGGCCTCGCCGCGATTAAGAAAGATGGTGTTTATCACCAGCTTTTCGTGAAGTATTTCGGTGGAGATACAAGCGGCGAGGTGAATGCCGTGCTGACGCCGGCTGCCGTTGCTGTATCAGACTAAAAATCCAAGCTGCTCGGCGCTATCGCATTTCCTGCCAGAGGGGGCATGCCCCTCTCTGGCGCCATACAAACCAATGCGTGCATGCCATTACTGTAACCCGGCGTCAGCGCCCTGACCGTTTCACGCATTTTCCACAGCAAATAAGCGTAAGGTATGCTGCTTTATGAATGTCATCTGGGGTAATCTTCCGGTCATTCTGGGAGGGCTGGCGCTAACAATCCAGTATTCAATCGTTGCCATCATCCTGATGGTGGTTATCGGGCTGATCGCCGCACTCATGCGTCTGTCGAAACTGGCGCCCTTGCGGTGGGTCGCCTCCACCTATGTCGAGATGTTCCGCTCCACTCCGCTTCTGGTGCAGCTTTTCTTCATCGTTCTCGGCCTGCCCGCAATCCTGCCGGTCAACCAATGGTTCGGGCAGCTCATGTACCCAATTCTGGCGGCGGCGCTCACGCTCAGCCTGAATGAAGGCGCCTACGTGACCGAAATTATCCGTGCCGGCATTCTTGGCGTGGACCGGGGGCAGAAGGAAGCGGCGCTGAGCGTCGGCATGACCGATCTTCAGACGATGCGCTACATTGTGTTGCCGCAAGCGTTCAAGCGGATGATTCCGCCGCTGGTGAACCAGGCGGCGCAAACCATTAAGGACACCTCGCTGCTGGCACCGGTTGGCGTGGCCGAGCTGGTTTACAAAGGCGAGATCGTGATTGCCGCGACATTTGCCTCATTTACAATCTGGGCCTTGGTCGCGGCATTGTATTTCATCATCATCTTCTCCGTATCTAAATGCTCCGCCTATCTGGAGAGGAGGCTGCAAGTTGATAAGCGTTAAGAACCTGCACAAATCCTTCGGCCACCACGAGATTCTGAAAGGGATCAGTAACCATGTGGAAGAGCAGGAGGTTGTCGTTGTCATCGGCCCATCGGGCAGCGGCAAGAGCACGTTCCTGCGCTGCCTTAACGGGCTGGAGAGCGTGACCAGCGGCGAGATAGAAATCGCGGGAATGAACCTGACTGACCCGAAAACCGATATTCACAAATTGCGCCAGCATGTCGGCATGGTGTTTCAGCAATTCAACCTGTTCAAGCACCTGACGATTCTGGAAAACATCACCATCGGGCCGCGCAAGGTTAAAAAGCAGAGCACAGCGGAGGCGAACGAGATTGCGCGCGAGCTGCTGGCGAAAGTGGGGCTGCCCGGTAAAGAGCAGCGCTACCCGGACGAGCTTTCAGGCGGGCAGCAGCAGCGCGTTGCCATCGCCCGCGCGCTTGCGATGAAGCCGGATGTGATGCTGTTCGACGAACCAACCTCCGCGCTCGACCCCGAAATGGTGGGTGAGGTTCTTCAGGTGATGAAAAACCTCGCCATAGAGGGCATGACCATGGTTGTCGTGACCCATGAGATGGGCTTCGCGCGCGAAGTCGGCCACCGTGTGCTCTTCATGGATGAAGGCTATATCGTGGAAGAAGGCAAGCCGTCTGACCTCTTCTCGAACCCGCAGATGGAGCGGACCAAGAATTTTCTGGCAAAAGTTCTGTAGGGCCTTACGGCCCGCCCCGCAACGGAGATGGAAATGAACCAAACCATGCCAGGGCCGGACGGGCAGCCGCGCTGCCATTGGTGCCTGGCAACGCCCGATTATATGCGCTACCACGATACGGAATGGGGCTTTCCCGTTGCCAGTGATACCAGGCTGTTTGAAAAATTATGCCTGGAGAGTTTTCAATCCGGGCTGAGCTGGCGCACCATTCTGGCCAAGCGCGAGAATTTCCGCGCCGCCTTTGCCGGATTCGACTTTAACAAAATGGCCGGGTTTGGCGGGCAGGATGTGGCGCGGCTGCTGGACGATGCCGGCATTGTGCGCCATCGCGGCAAGATCGAGGCCGTTATAAACAATGCCCAGCGCGCTTGCGAGCTGGTGCAGGAAGCTGGCTCGCTGGCCAAGTTTGTATGGGGATTCGAACCGGCAACACGGGCGGCGCAAGCGGTCTCCGTTTCGCCAGAATCGACCGCGCTTTCAAAAGCCCTGAAAAAGCGCGGCTGGGCCTTCGTGGGGCCAACCACCGTCCATGCCTTCATGCAGGCCATGGGGCTGGTTAACGGCCACGCGGAGGGCTGCGTAACCCGGGAAGCCGCCGCACAAGCCAGGGCCGCGTTCAAGCGGCCCTGAACGGTGGGATAATAGGGGCCAGCTCTACCCAGATGTAACGCTGATCTTCTTGGCCTGTGCCTGAGCTTCGGCATTCTTGGGCAATGTTACCGTCAGCACGCCATTGGCAACCTCGGCTTTTATCTTGTCACGCTCTACCCCTTCCGGCACC
>JAKBCX010000292.1 GCA_021807465.1 Pseudomonadota bacterium
ATACGTTTATCAGCACCAGCCCGCTGCACATGAAGTATAAGCTGCGCATGGAGCCGGAGGCGGTGCTGGAGGCGGTGACGTCCTCGGTAACGCTGGCGCGCAATTTTACCGATGACGTGGAATGGTCGGCCGAGGATGGCACGCGCACGGATATCGAGTTTTTGTTCCGCTGCGTGGAGGCCGCCATCAAGGCTGGGGCCACCACCATTAATATACCGGATACGGTGGGCTATGCCGTGCCGGATGACATGACGCGGATTTTCTCCGCCGTGCGCGAGAATGTGCCGGGGGCTGACAAGGTGATATTGTCCGCTCATTGCCATAATGATTTGGGCTTGGCCGTGGCCAACACGCTGGCGGGCGTGCACGCCGGAGCGCGGCAGATTGAATGCACCATTAACGGCATTGGCGAGCGCGCGGGCAATGCGGCGCTGGAAGAAATCGTGATGGCCATCCGTACCCGGCCGGATGCGAACCCGTACACGCATGGCATTGAAACCACGCGGATTTTGCGGACCAGCAAGCTGCTGGCCAGCATCACCGGGTTTGATGTGCAGCCCAACAAGGCCATCGTGGGGCGCAATGCGTTCGCGCATGAATCGGGTATTCACCAGGACGGCATGCTGAAGAATGCCGCGACCTACGAGATTATGACGCCGGAGAGCGTGGGCTGGCAGAAGACCTCGCTGGTGATGGGCAAGCATTCCGGCCGCGCCGCTTTCCGCGACAAGCTGAACGCACTGGGTTACGGCGATATCGGCGATAACGCGCTGAACGACGCCTTCCGCCGCTTCAAGGATTTGGCTGACCGTAAGAAGATTGTTTACGACGAGGATATTGTCGCCCTGGTGGATGACGAGGTGGTGCGCGACCATCAACGCATCAAATTCGTCTCTCTGGAGGTGCGAGCCGGGTCCAAGGAACCCGCGCGCGCCGTGCTGGAGCTGGAGGTGGATGGCGAGGTGAAAGCCGCCAACGAGACCGGCGACGGGCCGGTGGATGCCGCCTTCAAGGCCATCCGCGCCATTTTCCCGCATGACTCGGAATTGCTGCTGTTCTCGGTGGGCGCGGTGACCGAGGGGACCGACGCCCAGGCGCGCTGCACCGTGCGGCTGCAGGAAGAGGGTAAGATGGTTGATGGCCAAGGGGCGGATACGGATACGATCGTCGCCGCCGTGCGGGCCTATGTGCATGCGCTGAACAAGCTGATTACAAAGCGCGCGCGGACGGAGCCGGAGGCTTTGTCGGCGTAATTGCTGGCCACCCGGCATCCACGCGAATGCGGGGATCTTTTCACATAAGACGTGCTGTTTTCACGAGATCCCCGCTTTCGCGGGGATGACGGGGGATTGGCACCGGTTAAAGAACGGCTCCCTTGGGGGGCCGTTTTCGTTTTTGGCGGCGTCGCCGATGGGAAAAAATTCCTCTTGTGCCCGGAAGGGCGTTTGATTACATAGGGCGCATCGTCAAAAGGGACTGCCCCTGGTGCTTCGGGCCGGGACGGTCCGCTGCAAAGGAGCGAATTTAGATGAGCAAAGTTATTGGTATCGACCTGGGTACCACCAATTCCTGCGTCGCCGTTATGGAAGGCAAGGACGTACGGGTTATCGAAAATGCCGAGGGCGCGCGTACCACCCCCTCCATGGTGGCCTTCGCCGATTCGGGTGAGCGCCTTGTCGGCCAGAGCGCCAAGCGCCAGGCCGTGACCAACCCCACTAACACGCTGTTCGCCGTTAAGCGCCTGATTGGCCGCCGCTACGACGACCCGACCGTGACCAAGGATAAGGGCCTTGTGCCCTACACCATCGCCAAGGGCGATAATGGCGATGCCTGGGTGGAGGCGAAGGGCCAGAAATATTCGCCCAGCCAGGTTTCCTCCTACATCCTGACCAAGATGAAGGAGACCGCCGAGGCTTATCTGGGCGAGACCGTGACGCAGGCCGTGATTACCGTACCCGCCTACTTTAACGACGCCCAGCGCCAGGCGACCAAGGATGCCGGCAAGATCGCGGGGCTTGAAGTGCTGCGCATTATCAACGAGCCAACCGCGGCGGCCCTTGCCTATGGCATGGACAAGAAGAATGCCGGCACCATCGCCGTGTACGACCTTGGCGGCGGCACGTTCGATATTTCCGTGCTGGAACTCGGCGATGGCGTGTTCGAGGTGAAGTCCACCAATGGCGATACCTTCCTGGGCGGTGAGGATTTCGACCAGCGCGTGATCGATTACCTGGCCGACGAGTTCAAGAAGGACCAGGGCATTGACCTGCGCAAGGACAAGCTGGCCCTGCAGCGCCTGAAGGAAGCCGCGGAAAAGGCGAAGATCGAGCTTTCCTCCTCGAAGGAGACCGAGATCAACCTGCCCTTCATCACCGCCGACGCCTCCGGGCCGAAGCATCTGGTGCTGAAGCTGACGCGCGCCAAGCTGGAAAGCCTGGTGGAAGATTTGATCGAGCGCACGCTCGGCCCGTGCCGCGCCGCGCTGAAGGATGCCGGCGTAACCGCTGGTGAGATCAACGAGGTTATTCTCGTTGGCGGCATGACCCGCATGCCGAAGGTCATCGAGGCGGTGAAGAACTTCTTTGGCAAGGAGCCGGCCCGCAACGTGAACCCGGACGAGGTGGTGGCCATCGGCGCCGCTATTCAGGGCGCGGTGCTGAAGGGCGATGTGAAGGACGTTCTGCTGCTGGACGTCACGCCGCTGTCGCTCGGCATTGAAACCCTGGGCGGCGTGTTCACCCGCCTGATCGACCGCAACACCACCATCCCGACCAAGAAGAGCCAGACCTTCTCGACCGCGGATGATGGGCAGACAGCCGTGACCATCAAAGTGTTCCAGGGCGAGCGCGAGATGGCCGCGGATAACAAGCTGCTCGGCAATTTCGACCTGACCGGCATCCCCGCCGCCCCGCGCGGCGTGCCGCAGATTGAAGTGACGTTCGACATCGATGCCAACGGCATTGTCTCGGTTTCGGCCAAGGACAAAGCCACAAACAAGGAGCAGCAGATTCGCATCCAGGCTTCTGGCGGTCTGTCGGAAGCCGATATTGAGCGCATGGTGCGCGATGCGGAAGAGAACGCGGCGGCTGATAAGGCGCGGCGCGAGGCTGTGGAAGCCCGCAACCATGCCGAGAGCCTGGTGAACCAGGTTGAGAAGACGCTGAAGGAAGGCGAAGGCAAGATTGCCGACGCCGACAAGGCGGAGGCTGAAGCCGCGATTGCTGAAACCAAGTCGGCCCTGGAAGGCGGCTCGGCTGAGGCAGTGAAGGCTGCGTCTGACAAGCTGGCCCAGGTGGCGATGAAGATTGGCGAGGCGCTTTACAAGGCGCAAGG
>JAKBCX010000293.1 GCA_021807465.1 Pseudomonadota bacterium
GTATGGTTTTCATGGAGATAGCATAACCTATGCGTTGCCGTCATCCAAGTTACACGGAGTAATGAAATGGACAGTTACATTGTCTCATCGCCCCCGCAGATTGCCGTGCCTGTGCAGGGTGGCGGGTTGTTCCCGGTGCGGCGCGTGTATTGCGTGGGGCGTAACTACGCGGCGCATGCGCGCGAGATGGGCGGCAACCCCGAGCGCGAGCCGCCTTTCTTCTTCACCAAACCAGCTGATGCGCTTGTAACCGGCGGGGCGGACACGCCATACCCGCCCGCCACGGAGACTTTGCACCACGAGGTAGAGCTGGTGCTGGCTATAGGCACAGGTGGGGCGGATATAAGCCCCGCGGCGGCGCTGGGGCATGTGTTTGGCTACGCGGTGGGGCTGGATTTAACGCGGCGGGATTTGCAGGAGCAGGCCAAGGCGGCGCGTCAGCCATGGGACATGGCCAAGGGCTTCGATGCCTCCGGCCCCATTGGCGCCATAACCCCGGCGGCCGCCATTGGCCACATAGCGGCGGGGCGTATTACCCTGCGGGTAAACGGGCAGGCGCGCCAGAGCGGCGATTTGCGCGACATGATCTGGCCGGTGCCTGAGATTATTGCCGCGCTCTCGCGCCTCGTGCGCCTGGCGCCGGGAGACCTGATCTTTACCGGCACGCCGGATGGGGTTGGCCCCGTGCAGCGTGGCGATATGCTGCGCGGTGAGGTGGATGGCGTAGGGTTTGTTGAGACCCGGATAAGCTGATTACGCCGTGATGGCGAGGGTCGAGCTATTGGGCTGCGTGGCGCCTGGTGTTGCGGGCACAACAGATGTGGTGACAGCAACCACATCTCCGGTGCTGCCCCGCACGGTGGTAATGGTGGTGCCGCTGCCCAGCTGGACGGTGGAGTGTGTGTTCCTGGCGGGCGCGGCGTAAGGGGAGCTTGCGAAATTAACGCCGCCGCCAATGGCGGAGATACTGTTGACGCTCATGGCTAACCTCCGGTGCAAAACCTCCATAAGAGTAAGGGGCTATAGGCGGATAATAGTTAATGAAGCGTTGCGAAATGCGTGGCGGTGGTGGAAAAAAATCGCGGCTTCAAGCCGGGTTCACCGGCCCGCAACCAAGCAGAGCAGGTTGATGGCGGCGCCAAGGAAGAACCCCACCAGCGTGCCGTTAACGCGGATATATTGCAGATCCTTACCCACGCGCAGCTCTAGCTTCTCGGTGATGGTATCGGCATCCCACGCGCCCACCACGCGGCCGATGAAGCTGGCCCCTTCGGCCTGGGCGGCGGGCAGGGCGCGCAGCACCAGGGCGGTTACGGCTTCGTTCAGGCGGGTTTTGGCGGTTCCGTCACGCTCAAGCGTCTCAGCCAGGTTGCTCAGCGCATCTTCTATAACCGCCACCGAGCGCCCGTGCGGGTTGGCGGCGTCCAGCTCCAGGGCGCGGCGCATACGTGCCCATACGTCCCAGGCCCAGGCCTTTACCGTGTCATGCGCCAGCACGCCCCGCAGGGCGCTGCCTAATTCGGCGGCGCGCTCGGGGTCGGTTTCCAGGCGCGCAATTTCGTTGTGCACCCATTCATCAAAGGCCTCGCGCATCTCGGAACTATCTGGGCTGACATGCTCCAGCTCCTGGTTCACCGCCGCCAGAACGCGCTTGGCGATGGTGGCGCCCACGGCCCAGCCCACCAGCTTGCCGCCTTGTTGCGCCACGCGCTCTTTTATGGCCGCTGTCAGCACATCCTCGCGCGCGGCCAGGGTTTCCTTCAACTGGGTGAGAATGAAAGAGAACACCTCCTGGTGCCGCCCGCCCGCCACCAGCCCGGCCAAAGCGCGTGCCACAACCACGCCAGCCGCCCGCCCGCCGATAAGCCGTGGCAGCAGCCGTGCCAGCAGGCGGCGGGCGCGGCCGTCCTCGATGCTGGCCAGCAGGCGCGGCAGCATGCCCGCCAGCGCCAGGGCCAGGGGGCGGGTGGCGGCCGGGTCAGCCAGAAAGCGCCGGAGCAGGGCCGGGCTGTCGAGATTGGCGAGCAGCTTGCGTATGTCGGCCTCAGTGAACACATGGTTGGCCACGAAGCGCCCAAGCGCCGCGCCCAGGCGCTCCTTCTGCGCGGGCAGGATGGCTGTGTGCGGAATGGGCAGGCCCAGCGGGTGGCGGAACAGGGCTGTAACCGCGAACCAGTCCGCCACGCCGCCAATAAACCCGGCCTTTGCCGCGTCGCGCAGCAGAGAGCTGGCGGGGGTGAGCGGCAGGGCATAGCCAGCAACAGCCAGGGCCGCCATGAGCAGCAGCAGGGAACTGGCGAAAATCTTGTGCTGTCTCAGCGCGGCGCGCAGCCCGGAATCCGGGTCCGGCAAATTCTGGCTCATGGCGGCAGACTAGGCGGGCGGCGCGTGGCGGTGCAAGCCAGGCGCTATTCCACGGTTACCGATTTCGCCAGGTTGCGCGGCTGGTCCACATCCGTGCCTTTCAGCACCGCCACTTGGTAGGCCAGCATCTGCACGGGTATGGCGTGCAGTATAGGTGCCGCGAAGGGGTGGATGGTGGGCAGCAAAATGGTCTCGGCAGCGATGGGGCGGAGCTTCTGGGCGCCTTCCTCGTCGGAGAACACCACAATCTGCCCGCCACGCGCCGCGGCCTCTTGCAGGTTGGAGGCGGTTTTCTCGAAAAGCGGGCCGGAAGGGCAGATGGCGATGACCGGCACGGATTTGTCGATAAGCGCGATGGGGCCGTGCTTCATCTCGCCCGCCGCGTAGCCCTCGGCATGGATGTACGAGATTTCCTTCAGCTTTAGCGCGCCTTCCAGCGCGATGGGGAAGCAGCCGCCACGGCCCAGATAGAGCACGTCCCGCGCCTCGGCGATGCGCGCGGCAAGCGCGCGTATGGGGGCGTCGTTGGCGAGAATCTCCGCCGCCTTGGCGGGAATTTCCAACAGCGCGGCGGTGAGCTGGGCTTCCTGCTCAGCCGAGAGCACGCCCTTGGCGCGTGCCATGGCCAGCGAGAACACGGCCAGCACGGTAAGCTGCGCGGTGAAGGCCTTGGTGCTGGCCACGCCAATCTCCGGCCCGGCGATGGTCTCCAGAATGGCATCCGACTCACGCGCCATGGAGCTTTCCGGCACGTTGAGGACGGAGAGGATTTTCTGCCCCTCGGCCTTCATGTAGCGCAGGGCGGCCAGCGTGTCGGCTGTCTCGCCGGATTGGCTTACCAGCAGCCCCAGCCCGCCTTGCTCCAAAGGCGGGGCGCGGTAGCGGAATTCACTGGCCACATCGGCCTCCACCGGCACGCGGGCGAGGTTTTCCAGCCAGAATTTGGCCGTAAGCCCGGCG
>JAKBCX010000294.1 GCA_021807465.1 Pseudomonadota bacterium
TGGTCGGCATCGGCGGGTATTTTTGGCAAATCCGGCGGCACCTGCATGTGCAAATGCACATCGCCCTGCTTCAGCATCGGCTCCATCCCGGCGGCAATACGCTCCAGCAGCGGCGGCAAGTGCAAAACTTCCTTGGGCGGCGCGTGCTCGGAAATCTCGATTTTGGAGAGGCTCAACAAATCAGCAATCACGCGCTGCATCCGCCCCGCCTGCTCGGCCATAATGCCAAGGAAACGCTGTTGCGCCTCAGGGTCGTCCGCCGCGGGGCCGCGCAATGTTTCAATAAAGCCAATCAGGCTGGCCAGCGGCGTGCGCAGCTCGTGCGAGGAATTGGCAACGAAATCGGCGCGGGTTTTCTCCAGGGCGCGCTCGCGCGTGCGGTCGTTCACCAGCATGTAAACCGGCTCGCCCACCGGAATCATCGTTACTTCCAAATCGCGCGCCACGGGGGTGGTCAGCACCATCTCGCGCCGCACGGGCTGGGCGTTGGCCACGGCCTCGGCAAAGGCGGCGCGCACATCGGGGTGGCGCAGCAGGGCCGCTGTTTCGCCGCCAAAGGCGGCCACCGCGCTGCCATTGCGCCACAACACATTGCCCTCGCTATCCAGCTTCAGCAGCGGGTCTGGCAGGCGCTCCACCAAAGCGCGGTCTTCCGCCGCCATGGCCTGGCCACGGGCGCGGTTCAGGCGCTCTGCCTGCACCAGCCGCACCGCTTCCTCGCCCAGCGCGCGCATGCCGGGCACTAGCAGGTTGTTGCGGCTGGGCAGCGTATCGGGCGTGGTGCGCAGGGCGCGCAGCAGGCGGGTCATCACCACCAAATCTCGCCCCAGCACCAGGCCAAAGCCCACCGCCACCACGCCGTAAATGCACCAGGCCAGCAGCGCATGGCCCGGCGGCAAGCGCCCCAGCCCGGTAAGCACGCCCAGCATAATAGCCGGCAGCAGCGCCAATGCCAGGAGGAAGGTAATGGCGGCAGGCACGGCCTTGCCAGGCAGCGACTCAGGCATGGGCAGCTAGGGCGATTGCGTGAGCGTGGCAGGCGCAGGCGATGTAATGCTTGGCCCGCCATGCGCGATGGAGAACACGGCCAGGCCGCGCTTCACGCTGCCGTCGGGCTTGAGCACAACCAGCCCATCCGTGCCCGTAAACCCAGCCGGGGCGGTAAGCACCTTGCTGGTATAGCCGCCCGAGCCAGCCGCCATGCGCGCCAGGGCCGTGGCATCAAACGCCACATCGGCAATCGCGGGCGGGGCCACGCCATAGGCAACCTGGTACTTGGCGTCGAAAGCCGCCGCCGCCGCCGGGTCGGGGGCTGCGTACCAGGCGCCTAGAAACGCGCTCTGGTTAGCCATTTCCGTGGCGATATTGGCCCAGGGGGCAGGCCCCAGAATCTGCACTTGCGGCGAATTTACATCGTAATACGGCAGGAAATTGGCCAGCTCGGCCAGTGTGTCGCCACTCGTCTCGCCCAGGAACAGCGCATTAAAGCTGGGCGGGGGAATCTGCTGGTGCTCCAGGTCGCGCGCCTTGGCCCGCCCGGCAGCCGTGCCCAAGGCTCTGGCGGCCCTTATCTCGGCTTCCAGCCCGGCGCCACGGTTATCGAAGTCTGAAATCTGCCTCACCGCGTGGTTCACGCTGGAAAAATCGGGGGCATAAAACACAATTTGCGGCGCAGGCTCGCTCAGCGCGGCGGTGTCGGCGGTAATGGCGTCTGAAAGGTGATGGCCGAACTCGTTATCCGGCAGCAGGGCGGCAAGCTGGGTGCGCCCGGCATCGGCCGCCACTTGCAGCACGCGCTGCACAGATTGCGCGGGCGTGATGCCCATCGGCCAAACCCCTGGCTGCGCCAGTGAGCCATCGTTGGTAAGCGGCAGCATATTCACCCCCGCCGCCTTGGCGATGGGTATAACCCCCTGCGTCTCGGGCGCCGTAAGCGGGCCGACGATAATGCCATCACCCGCGGCAATGCCAGCCTGGGCCGCGGCTTCCGCCCCTGCCGGTGTGCCGCCTGTGTCGCGAATATCTAGCGCCGGGCTGCTGCCTGCCGGGTCCGCCAGCTTCACCGCATTTTGCAGCGCCGCGCCCACGGGGGCCAGCGGGCCGGTAAGCGGCAGCAGCACCAATATGTTGCCGCTGCTCTTGCCGTAGGAGCTTGCACCTTGTGGGGCGGGGGTAAGCGCCTGCGGCACACCAGGGCTGAGAAGCGGGTTGAGCACTTGACCGGCACAGCCCGCAAGCGCCAGCGTAGCCGGCAGCACCAGAACTGAACGCAGATATGAACCAAGACCCGGCCACCGGCCATGATAAGCTTTCAACACAACAGCCCTCCTCTGCCGGCAATGCGGCGGCATTGCCTGCTCTTGTGCTGGTTTCCACCCCAATCGGCAACCTCCAAGATTTATCACCCCGCGCGCGCGCGGCGCTGGCCGAGGCGGACGTGATTTTATGTGAAGATACAAGGACGAGCGCTACGTTGCTGCGCGCCCACGGCATCGCGACTCGCACCCAGGCGCTGCACGAACATAACGAGCAGGCCCGCACCGAGGCCCTGGTGGAGTCGATGTGCCAGGGCACGCGCTATGCGCTTATTTCGGATGCCGGCACACCCCTCGTCTCCGACCCCGGCTACAGGCTGGTGCGCGCCGCCATCGCGGCGGGGCTGGCGGTGTCGGGCATTCCCGGCCCCAATGCGGCGCTACTGGCGCTTACCCTCTCGGGCCTGCCGCCGCACCCGTTCATGTTCACCGGCTTCCTGCCGCCCAAATCCGCCGCCCGCCGCGCGGCGCTGGAAAAACTGCGCGGCGCCGAGCTGGCGGGGCTTTCCGTCACCCATATTTTCTACGAGGCCCCGCACCGGCTGGCCGGCTTTCTGGAAGACGCCGCCGCCACGCTCGGCCCGCGCCCAGCCGCCGTGTGCCGCGAGCTAACCAAGCGGTTCGAGGAAGCGCGGCGCGGCGGGCTGGATGAGCTGTCAGCCTATTATGCGGCGCACGAGGCACGCGGCGAAATCTGCATCGTCATCGGCCCGGCTGAGGCTGAAACCGCCACGGCGGAGTCGCTGGACGATGCCCTGCGCGCCGCCCTGGCACAGATGAGCGTGAAAGACGCCGCCAGCGCCGTGGCCATGGCGCTGGGGCTGCCCAAAAAGCAGGTTTACGCCCGGGCGCTGGAGTTGGGGCGGATGGTTTAAGGAAACAGCCGCCCTGTCTCCCAACGATCTCCATGGCGGGTAAACACCAGCCGGTCATGCAGGCGGAAATCCACGCCCTGCCAGAATTCGAAATAATCGGGCGTCAGCCGCCAGCCGGACCAGTAATCGGGCCG
>JAKBCX010000295.1 GCA_021807465.1 Pseudomonadota bacterium
GGCATTTCACCATTCCCATTTTTTGCCTCTCCGAACCTTCACGTCCCAGTAACGTTACGTTGACGCGGTAGTGTAGTCTAGGAGGCTCTACTCTTTACCTGGCCACGAGCTTAGTCATGAAAATTTTCTGGTGCGATGTGCCGAGAAAATTCTACTTATCAACCCCCCTTAATTTCAGGGGGGATTACCTGGCTGCTTTCTCTCCCAAGCTTACGCCCTGCTCATCTAGCCTCATGTCCGCTATTGGGAGCTCAACCAATGCCATATCAAACGAAATACAAAAGTTGCCGTATAAATCTTGATCGTTTCATCAGTCCTGCACAAAAACCATCTTGCCCAAAACCGGAAAATGCACCGCCATCGCAGTCACAGACACATTCCAGGCCGCTTCCAGAACCTGCCGGTAGACCAGCAATTGCGGCAGATAATGCAACGCCCGCACGGCGGGGTCGTGGCCCGGATAGCTCTTGTGGTCGATCAGGACGAGGCCGCCAGCGTGCCGGATGAGGCAATCGGTGCGGCCATGCACCTCCTGGCCGCTTGCTAGCCGGTGCTGCACCGGCCATTCGGGGATGATCTGCGCCGCGGCACCATAATGTTTCCGGATGAAGTGCCAGATGCTGCGCGACAATCAACATGAGAACGCGCGTCAATCTGGATGAGAATCCCGTGTGGGGGGAGGCTGTGAGGGCGTAGCCCGAGCAGGCTCCCCCCACACGGGAGGCATTTCCCTTTTTGGGCTGTGTCTGGCTGGCCGTGATCGGCTGGGTAAGGTCTGGGCTTCCCTCAAGGAGCACCAGAACTTTGACCGGTCGCCCGATCACCGATCAGCAGATGAGATTATTCATGAACCTTCGCGACCATGGCAACACACCGCGACAAGCCGCGGCCAAGACCGGCTTCAGCACCGCCACCGCCTACCGGATCCTGCAGGATCTGCGGCCGCCATCACAGAAAAAGCCACCGCGCAGCCGGCGCCGGCCCGATCCGCTGGAAGCGGTGTGGGAGGCTGAGATCGTGCCAATTCTCGTCGCCGCCCCCGGGCTTCGTGCCGTCGCTGTCCTGGAGGAGCTGCGCCGCCGTCATCCGGAGATCGATGCCGGTGTGCGCCGCACCCTGGAACGCCGCATTCGGCTCTGGCGCGGCCTGCATGGGCCGGCGCAGGATGTCATGTTCCGGCAAATCCATCCGCCCGGCGCACTTGGTCTGTCGGATTTCACCGACATGGCTGATCTCGGCGTGGTCATCGCCGGCGCGGTGCTGGACCATCTGCTCTACCATTTCCGGATGCCAAACTCTGGCTTCCAGCATGGCCATGTCATTCTCGGCGGCGAGAGTTTCACCGCCTTGGCCGAGGGCTTGCAAAACGCCTTGTTTACCCTCGGCGGCGTGCCTGCCCGCCATCGCACCGACAGTCTTTCCGCCGCTTTCCGTAATCTCTCCGCCGCCGCAGCCGAGGATCTCACCACCCGTTACGCCGCTCTTTGCCAGCATTTCGGCATGGAGCCGACGCGCAACAACACCGGTGTGGCCCATGAGAACGGCGCCATCGAGAGCGCGCACGGGCATCTCAAGAAGACCATCGCCGACGCCTTGTTGCTGCGTGGCAGCCGCCAATTCGACAGCCTGACCGCCTACCGGCGCTTCATCGATGATATTTTTGGCCGCCATAACGCGCACCGCGCCAAAGCCATCGACATCGAACGCGCCAGCCTGACCGCATTGCCAGCAAACCGCGCGGCAGATTTCGAGGAGGTCCTCGTCCACGTCACATCAACCAGCGCATTCGTACTGCGCAAGGTTTTCTACACCGTACCCTCGCGGCTCATCGGCCAGCGCCTGCGGGTGCGCCTTTATGACGACAGGCTCGAATGTTTCCTCGGCGCCAGCCTGGTGCTCAACCTGGTGCGCGGCAGGCCGGATCATGCCAGTGGCCGGCACAGCCACGTCATCGATTATCATCACATCATCCAGGCGCTACGCCGCAAACCCATGGCACTGCGCAACCTGATCTACCGCGATCAACTCTTTCCAAGGCCGGCATATGCCAGGGCCTTCGATGCCCTGCTAGCCAGCCGGTCCGAAAAATCCGCCTGCAAAATCACCGTGGAACTGCTTGGCTTGGCCCATGACCACGCCTGCGAGGCTGAACTGGCCAAGGCGCTCGATATCGAACTCGATGCCGGCCGGTTGCCCTGTCTCGACATCTTGCGCGAACGCTTCCGCCCTGACCTCGCCAGCCTACCGGCCATTGTCATTCAGGCCGTGTCACTCGGATTGTACGACGAACTTGGCACCGGTCGAATCGGAGATGCCGCATGACCACAAATTCCAACGCCGCCGATGCCGCCCGTCTGGCCTTTCTGCTGAACGAACTGCGCCTGCCGGCCATCAAACTTCTTTGGCCCGACATCGCCGCCCAGGCAGACAAGCAAGGCTGGCCTGCCGCACGATTCCTGACAGCACTCGCCGAGCACGAACTTGCTCAGCGCGCCATGCGCCGCACCGAGCGCCATCTGCTTGAAGCCCACTTACCCGTCGGTAAAACCCTCGACAGCTTCGACTTCAATGCCGTCCCCGTCATCAGCAAGGCCCACATCATGGCGCTCGCAACCGGCAATGCCTGGCTGGAGAACGGTGCCAATTTGTTACTCTTCGGCCCGGCAGGCACCGGAAAATCGCACCTCTCCGCCGCCATCGGCCGGGCACTTGTCGAAGCCGGCTATCGCGTCCTGTTCACCAGAACCACCGACCTGGTGCAGCGGCTGCAGGTCGCACGCCGTGAACTTGCCCTCGAGGCGGCGATCGGAAAGCTCGACCGTTACAACCTGCTCATCCTCGACGACATCTCCTACGTCACCAAAGATCAAGCAGAAACATCGGTTCTCTTCGAGCTCATCAGCCGCCGCTACGAACATCGATCCATCCTGATCACCGCAAATCAGGCATTCGGCGAGTGGAATCATATATTTCCAGATCAGGCCATGACGCTCGCCGCAGTCGACCGCCTCGTGCATCACTCAACCATTCTCGAGATGAATGTCGAAAGCTACAGGCGCCGTGCGGCAATTGACCGCAAACAAACCGTCGGCCGCACAGCAGCACGACAGACCCAAAAGACGATCACAGAAACCGAACACGTTGATTGACGCAATATGATTGTCGCGCCGCGACAATCAACCGCCGATTAGTACTTGCATTCAACAACAAACACGATACCATCCAACACATCGCGGCTAGAATTTTCTCATCCTTATTGCCGCTCATTCTCATCCAGATCGTCGCGCTACAGGTGACGC
>JAKBCX010000296.1 GCA_021807465.1 Pseudomonadota bacterium
GTTGAAGCTCTGCCCGGAAAAGCGCTGGCGGCGCGGCAGGCGGCGGCGCGGTGTCATGCGGCGCCGGGCAGCTCGGCGATCACGGTTTCACCGCCGATCATGCGCTGGCCCACCGAAACGAGCGGCGTGCAGCCTTCGGGCAGGTACAAATCGGTCCGGCTGCCGAAGCGTATGATGCCAAAACGCTCGCCCGTGGCCAGGATCTGGCCTTCCCGCGCCTCGCACAGGATACGGCGGGCGATAAGCCCTGCAATTTGCACCACCACCACCTCCTCGCCGGTGGGCAGGCGCAGTAGCAGCGAGTTACGTTCATTGTCATCGCTCGCCTTATCTTCGGCGGCACTGAGGAACAAGCCGGGATGATAGGCGATTTTCTCCACCGTGCCGGCGATGGGGGAGCGGTTTACATGCACGTCCAGCACCGAGAGGAAAATAGCGACGCGTGTCCGCGGGGCGGAGGTCAGGCCAAGCTCGGCGGGCGGCACGGCCTGCTCGATGCTCACCACCAGCCCGTCGGCTGGCGCCACGAATACATTCGCGCGCGGTGGCAAAACGCGGTCGGGATCACGGAAAAAGTAAAGGCAGAACAGTGTGAACAGCACACCGATCCAGGCCAGCGGCTCCCACACGAACAGGCCCAGCACGGCCACGGCAAGGCCGCCGATAATGAAAGGATAGCCAGCCTTGTGCGGCGGGCTGAGCACCGATTTTACACTCTCGACAATATCCATGTGGTCTTTTGGCCTTATTTGCGCGGCAGAACAAAATTCTGCCCTGGGAATATCAGATTCGGGTTATGAATTTGGCCGGCATTGGCGGCGTAAATGAGGGTATATTTGGTGCCCTCACCATAGATATGCTTGGCGATGATCCAGAGGCAATCGCCCGGGGTGATGATGATGTGGCCCTCGGCAAGGGCGTTTTTCAGCGTCTCGGGGGCAAAGGGCGCGGTAACCACGGGCAGTTGCGTGCCATTGCTGGTGATGGCGTTGAGCACGAGCATACCGCTGCCAGACGGGGTGGGCGCGGTAATATGCCAGCGCCCCTTGGCATCGGCCACCGTGCTACCGATGAGCTGATTGCCAAGGCTGAGGCCAATCTTGGCGCCCGCGGGCGATGTGCCAGAAAAAACAGCGTGGCCGGATGTGTCGTAATCCACCGCGCCAAGCGCCAGCTCACCGGGCTGCGGCCCCTGGCCGGATAAGACAGCGCTGCCATTTGCACCAGAAAGCACAGTGAGCGCCTGCCCGCCATCGCCAGGAAGATTTATGGACGCGTTCTCGGTACTGGCCAGCACCGCACCATTGGGCAGCTTTTCCGACATGGTGATGGTATGCGCGCCCGGCTTAAGCGGGTTGGCGGGCAGCAAGACAAAGGCGCCCTGCGCATCCGCCGTAACTGTGCCAAGCACGGCGCCATTATCTTTAACAGTGACCACGGCACCCGGCACGGCACGGCCAGCCAGAACGGCATTGCCTTGCGGGTCCACGCGCACGACATCAAATTCTGGCCCGGAAGGCGCCTCTTGGGTGGCCGGAGAGGCAGCCATGGGGGGCTGCGCAGCGGGGGGCACGGGGGCGCGATGGCGGTGGAGGTAAAGCATACTGCCCAAATCCACCAACACCAAGCCGGCCAGAACCAGGAGCGCGATCAGCTCTATCCGGCGGCGTGGTGGTGCGGGCTTTTCGCCCGAATTGTCCTGGTTGCTTGCCATGTCGCCCCTAGCCTGCCACGAACGGTGCGGAACTGGAAGCGAGGGGAGGCCATATGAACCGTTTTTCCGTCACCGTGTTTTGCGGCTCCTCCCCCGGCAGCGACCCGGCCTATGCGGAAGCCGCCAAGGCATTGGGCCAAGGGCTAGGGGAAAACGGCATGCGGCTTGTGTTTGGGGGCGGCAATGTGGGGCTTATGGGTATAACCGCCGCTGCAACACTTGGGGCGGGCGGCGAGGTAACCGGCATTATCCCAGACTTCCTGCGGCGGCGCGAGGTGGAATTCCACGGGCTGACAGAACTAATCGTCACCGACTCGATGCATACGCGCAAGCGGCGGCTTTTCGCGCTGGGCGATGCATTCATCGTCATGCCCGGCGGATTGGGAACTTTTGATGAAACCATCGAGATTTTAACCTGGAAGCAGCTTGGCCAGCACGAGAAGCCGATCATCCTGGTGGATATTCTGGGCTGGGCGCAGCCTTTCGTGACGATGGTGGAGCAGACCATTGCGCGCGGCTTCGCACGTGAATCTGTGCGCGGCTTATTCGAGGTGACGCCGGACGTGCCGTCGGCTCTGGCACGACTGCGGACGTTGCGGTCCCTCAGCGCCTGAGAGCGGCGAAATCCTCGGCGCGAATCATCTGGCGGGCCAGCTTCAGCGCCTCAAACCCCGCCTCTTCCGCGCTGGCGGCTAGCAGCGCATCCCATCCCTGGCGGCTCTCGGGCGCGGCTTCGTCCCGCAGAGCCTGGATGAGCACTCTGGCATGAACCAAGGCTGCAGGACGCTGCGGTTCGGCGCCGATATAGGCTTGCTGTAGCGCGTAATAGGCCTTGCGGGCGGGGGTTGTAGCCTCTTCCTCATGCATAATCTGCTTGCCGAACAGGAAACGCGCCTGCGTATTCAATTCCAGCCTTGTGCGCGTTTTGAAGCGGATGAGCGCGCCGTTCAGGATCATCGACTCCCCTTGTTTGAGCTCCAGAATCAATGCCGACATGTCACCTAGGTCCAGTTTATAGAGGACTGGAACCTGACACAGCGTGCTTAACGGGCAATGAAACCGCAGAATGTCAGGCAGCTTCCCGGTTCTGGGCAGCTTGCAGCACGCGAAAGGCGCGGTTGGGCTGGTCGATGAGGCTTTGAAAACCGGCATGTTCCAGGAAATACCGGGCTGCCTCGTTAGGAATTTCGGCAATGACGGCCATGGGCCGCACAGGTGAGGCGCGCAGGCGGTTGAGCGCGTCGGCCAGCAGGGCAGCGGCATAACCCTGGCCGCGATGGCGCTTATCGACCGCGAGCCGCGTGAGCCGTGCCGCCGTAAGCGCGGGGTAGCGCGAGACCAGACGCTGCGGGCCGCCCAGCAAGTCTGGCAACAATACTGTAGCCGCTGAAAGGGCATAATAGCCGGCGATTTTTCCCTCTGGCAGAACGCCGGCAAAAATGGCGGCCAGGTTCTTGGCCGCATCGCGCCCGGCTTGGGCGCGGAAATATTTGTCGAACGAGGGAACACCGCAGCGGAAACCGCCACGTTCATGCGCTTGGGTGAGCGGTTCAATCCTCATCGCGGCACGCTTGCGCCTTCTGCC
>JAKBCX010000297.1 GCA_021807465.1 Pseudomonadota bacterium
CTGAATCATAACGGAACACTTCGCCGTACGACTCCTCATCCGCCCCAACATCAATCGCCAGCATTGCCGCCCGCATTGCCACGTCTTCACTCTCGATACGGTTGAACAGCCATATTTCGGCGATAAGGCACGCCGCGCCCAAATCCACCCGCCACCACGGCGCATCCTCCAGCGCGGTATGAAAGCCGAAGCCCTCATCAATCACCCCATCAACCGCCCCGGCCGCATCCTCTTCCGCCGTAATCCCGCGCGACCATTCCGAGACACTGCTCTGCGCCGCCGCCTTGCCCAGCGCGAGGTTGGGCCGCTCATGCCGCCAGGCATGTTTTTCCAGGGGCGCGTATTCCAGACCGCTCCGCTGCCCTACCTGCTCATAATGCTCCTGCGCGGTTCTAAACTGCCCCAGCGCCAGGCTCCATGCGGCTTCTTTGTATTGGCGCACATAATGCCGCGCGGCGCCCGCCAGATTATCCACAGATCCCGGCATGGACCGCGCCATGGCCGAAAGACCCGCCGCGAAGGCGGTGCTTACCGGCATTGAAGGCGGATCGAACGCCCCTACATGCCGCAAATACGCCGCCTGCGGCGCGGCGTTGAGAATGGGCAGAAGATGATACGCATAACGCTCATCCCCCAGCGGCGTAAGGTCTATCCCGCCAGTCCCATCCCAGCCGCGCGTAATGCAGAGCGGATGCAAAAACCCCAGCAGCGGATAATGAATCCGCCGCGCCGTGGAGAGCCACGCCGCCACCCATGAAAACGTGCTGACCGCCACGCACAGATTTTGCGCGTGGCGCAGCCGGTTGAAATCCACCATCGCCCCGGCGCTAGGCAGCAGCCGTGCATGGGGGCAGGCGCGCAGCACCGCGCGCATATACGGGCTTTTATCAAGCTGCCCCAGCAGCACGGGGCGCAGCCCGGTGCGCTCCACGAGCGTTTTATAAAATCCAGGAGGCACCAGCGGATACCAGGAAATACGCCCCTTCAGCAGCTCCCCGGCACGTATATTTATCACCAGCTCATCCGGCGCGAATGGCTCAATATCCAGCGCCTGCAACGGGAATAAGGCGCGGTAAAAATCCACCCCGCCCAGCAGGTTGTAACGCTGGAAAAAACCATGAAACACCGCGCCCCGCGCGCCAGAGGCCGTAATGCGCGCGGCCATATCCTCTGGTGTGTCCGCATCCGCATCGGTAAATTTGCAAATGCCCGGGTCCGCCACCATGTCCGCATGCAAGGCGGGATCAAAATCCACGCCCCATTCCGGCAGCCCTGCATTAAAGCGCACCGCACCGTTCATAAGCCGCGCCACAGCCCGCGCCGCCATATAGGCAAGCATGCGGTTTCCCAAATTTCCCGCTGGTGTCAGAGAAAAAACAATCTCCGCCACGGCCCGCTTACTGCATCAACTGGCGCATGGCCGCATCAAGCCCGCCCAGTGTCAGCCCGTACATGCGCTCATCCATCATTCTGCGAATCATCCCGATGGTATGTGTATGCTGCCAATATTGCTCGCGCGTGGGGTTTATCCACACGGCCTTGGGGTAGGCATCCAGCAGGCGTTGCAGCCACACCTGCCCAGTTTCCTCGTTATAAAACGTCGCCGCCCCGCCTGGCGCGCTCAGCTCATAGGGGCTCATCGAGGCATCGCCGACAAAAATCAGCTTCCACGTATGGTCGTATTTATGCAGCACATCATTGGTGGGAATCGAATCCCCCCGGCGCATCCGCGCATCATGGTAGAGCGAATCATACGGGCAATTATGGAAATAGAGATGCTTCAGATGCTTGAACTCGGTGCGCGCGGCGGTGAACAACTGCTCGCACAGATGAATATGCTCATCCATCGAGCCGCCAATATCCAGCAGCAGCAGAATCTTCACCGCATTATGCCGCTCCCGCACCATTTTCAAATCCAGGTAGCCCGCGTTGCGCGCGGTGGACCCAATCGTCCCGGCCAGGTCCAGCTCCTCCGCCGCGCCCTCGCGCGCAAAACGCCGCAGGCGGCGCAAGGCAACTTTCATATTGCGCGTGCCCAGCTCGGCATCGCCCGCCAAATTCTTGAACGAGCGTTGCGACCACACTTTCACCGCCTTGCGGTTGCGGCCCTTTTCCTGGCCGATGCTTATGCCCTCGGGGTTAAACCCATGCGCGCCAAAAGGCGATGTACCGGCGGTACCAATCCATTTATTTCCGCCCTGGTGGCGGCCTTTCTGCTCCTCCAGCCGCTCGCGCAGCGTTTCCATCAATTTGTCCAGCCCGCCCAGCGCCTCTATTTGCGCCTTTTCTTCCTCGGTCAGCAGTTTTTCCGCCAGCTTTTCCAGCCATTCGCGCGGCAGCTCGCGCGGCTCCACGCCATCCACCCCAGCGGGTGCGGGTTGCAGAATACCTTTGAAATGCTCGGCGAACACCACATCGAACTTATCGAGAAACCGCTCATCCTTCACCAGAATGGCGCGTGCCAGATAATAGAAATGCTCCGTATCGAACCCCGCCAGGCCCTGCTGCATGGCTTCCTGCAGGGTCAGATATTCACGCAGGCTGGCCTTTACCCCCGCCGCGCGCAAGGCCAGAAAAAAGCCGAGAAACATCAGCCCCGCCGCGCCATGAAGGCCACGCGCTCGAACAGATGCACATCCTGCTCATTCTTAAGCAGCGCGCCATGCAAAGGTGGAATCAGCTTGGCCGCATTCGTCTCGCGCAGAACATCCGGCCCTACATCCTCCGCCAGCAGCAGCTTCAGCCAGTCCAGAAATTCGGAGGTGCTGGGCCGCTTCTTCAAGCCTGGCAGGTCGCGCAGCTCAAAAAAACTGGTCAGTGCCTCGCGCAGCAAAAGCTGCGAAATGCCGGGATAATGCACCGCGACGATACGCTCCATCGTCTCGCGGTCCGGGAATTTTATATAATGAAAGAAACAGCGCCGCAAAAACGCATCCGGCAGCTCCTTTTCATTGTTCGAGGTAATCACAATCACCGGCCGCTGCCTGGCGCGGATGGTCTGGCGCGTCTCGTACACATGGAACTCCATGCGGTCGAGTTCCAGCAGCAGATCATTGGGGAATTCGATGTCGGCCTTGTCGATCTCGTCGATCAGCAGCACCGGTGCCACATCGGCCTCGAATGCTTCCCACAGCTTTCCCTTCACAATGTAATTGCCAATATCATGCACGCGCGCATCGCCAAGCTGCGAATCACGCAGGCGCGAGACGGCATCATACTCATACAACCCCTGCTGCGCCTTGGTGGTGGATTTTATGTGCCACGAGATCAAATCCCGGCCCAGCGCGCGG
>JAKBCX010000298.1 GCA_021807465.1 Pseudomonadota bacterium
CATCCGAGGGCGCCATGATGACCATGTTCGGCATCGGCCCCAGATAGCAAAGATCGAACGCCCCCGCATGGGTGGCGCCATCGGCCCCCACCAGCCCGGCGCGGTCCATGGCGAAGCGCACCGGCAGGTTCTGCAGGACCACGTCATGCACAAGCTGGTCGTAACCGCGCTGCAGGAAGGTGGAGTAGATGGCACAGAACGGCTTCAGCCCCTCGGTCGCCATACCAGCGGCGAAGGTCACGGCATGCTGCTCGGCAATGCCCACGTCAAACATGCGGTCCGGGAATTTGGCCTCGAACTTGTCCAGCCCCGTGCCAGGTGACATGGCGGCGGTAACGGCCACAATGGCGGGGTCGTGCTCCGCCTCGGCAATCAGCGCCTTGGCAAATACGCTTGTATAATTCGGCGGGCCGGGCGGGGCCTTTTTCTGCTCGCCGGTAACCACGTTGAATTTCTGCACGCCATGGTACTTGTCCGCCGCCGCCTCGGCCGGAGCATAGCCCTTGCCCTTCTGGGTGACGATATGCAGCAGCACCGGCTCCGCCGCGTCCGAATCGCGCAAATTCCGCAAAACGGGCAGCAAATGGTCTAAATTATGCCCGTCGATCGGGCCGACATAATAAAAGCCCAGTTCTTCGAACAGCGTGCCGCCGGTAAGGATGCCGCGCGCATATTCCTCCGCGCGCCGGGCGGTACGTTCCAGTTGCTTAGGGAAGCGCTTGGCCATCTTGGCCGCGAAATCGCGCAGGCTGAGGAAGCTGCGCGACGAGATGAGCTTGGACAGATACGCGCTCATTGCCCCCACAGGCGGCGCGATCGACATATCATTATCGTTTAGAATCACTATCATACGCGACTTCATGGCCCCGGCATTGTTCATCGCCTCATAGGCCATGCCGGCACTCATAGAGCCATCGCCGATCACGGCGATGACATGGCGCGGGTCTTCCTCATGCTTCAGGTCACGCGCCACGGCCATGCCCAGCCCCGCGGAGATCGAGGTGCTGGAATGTGCCGCGCCAAACGGGTCGTACTCGCTCTCCGAGCGGCGGGTGAAGCCCGACAGTCCGCCCGGCTGGCGCAGTGTGCGAATCCGGTCGCGCCGCCCGGTGAGGATTTTATGCGGGTAGGCTTGGTGGCCCACATCCCAGATCACCCGGTCGCGCGGGGTCTCGAACACCGCATGCAGGGCCACGGTCAGCTCCACCACACCCAGCGAAGAGCCAAGGTGCCCACCAGTGGTCGAGACGGTGTCAATTGTCTCGGCGCGCAGCTCATCGGCCAGTTGCTTCAACTGGTCGGCGGAAAAATTGCGCAAATCCGCGGGGATATTAACCCGGTCCAGGAGCGGGGTCCGCGGCGGCATCAGTTAAAACCCCTAGCCCGCTGCGGCGTTTTCATACCCATCAAATCCCGTCCTTTGCCTAACTAATACTCAACCCGGCTTAAACCATTTCTTTACCATACCGGGCCGAGTCGGCCGGCAGGCCTGCTGCGAACCCCCCTCCATAGGCGACCAAGAGTGGAAAATCCAGACACCCGCTACCACCCCGGCCCTGCGAAAAGGTCACAGGTGAAAGTGAAATGTAGGCACTAGCTTGCGGATTGTGGAGGCAATGACTTATTGCTGACCAGAGAAAGCGCGCCAGCGTGACACAGCGGCAACAGGATGGACCATATGGACGGTATGACGACGGCGAAAACGCCCAGCGAGACCAAGCCAAGCGTAATGCGTGTCATTCTCGCGCAGCCGCGCGGCTTCTGCGCGGGGGTGGAACGCGCCATCGATATTGTGGAGCGCGCCCTGCAGAAATTTGGCCCGCCCATCTATGTGCGCCACGAAATTGTGCATAACCGCCATGTTGTGGAAGACCTCCGCGCCCGCGGGGCCGTGTTTGTCGACGAGCTGGACGAGGTACCCGAAGGCGCCTGGACCGTGTTTTCCGCCCATGGCGTGGCCCGCAAGGTGGTTCAGGCCGCGGCGGACCGCACGCTGCCGGTTATCGACGCCACCTGCCCCCTGGTGGCCAAAGTGCATGCCGAAGGCCGCCGCTACGCCGCTCAGGGCCGCGAGATTGTGCTCATCGGCCATGCCGGGCACGCAGAGGTAGAGGGCACGATCGGCCAGATCGACGGCACCGTGCACTTGGTGCAGACGGTGGAGGACGCCGAGACCCTGACCGTGCAGAACCCGAATAAGCTGGCCTATATCACCCAAACCACCCTCTCGGTGGACGATACGCGCGGCATCATCGCCGCGCTCAAAGCCCGATTCCCCGCCATCACCGGGCCGGACGTGAAGGACATCTGCTACGCTACCCAGAACCGCCAGGAGGCGGTGCACCATCTGGCCGGGCTGGTCGAGGTCATTCTGGTCGTGGGCAGCAAAAACTCCTCCAACTCCAACCGCCTGCGCGAAATCGGCACCGAGCTGGGCCACCCCGCCTACCTCATCGACGACGCCTCCGCCTTGAAAGCCGAGTGGTTCGAGGGCATCTCCACGGTTGGCCTCACCGCCGGCGCCTCGGCGCCGGAAGTGCTGGTGCAGGGCGTTATAGAGGGGCTGAAGCAATTCGGCCCGATAAAAGTCGAGCTTCTGGCGGGCACGCCGGAAGATGTTAAATTCAAGCTGCCGGCCGAAGTGGCCAAGTTATAAGGAACGCGGCGTCTATGGGTGTACCGTTTAACCAGGCCCTAAAGGTCAGTACCTACATTCTTCAGCAAAAGCTGAAGGGCAATAAGCGCTACCCGCTGGTGCTGATGCTGGAGCCGCTGTTCCGCTGCAACCTGGCCTGCCAGGGCTGCGGCAAAATCGACTATCCCAACGAGATCCTGAACCAGCGCATCTCGGTGGAAGATGCGGTGGAAGCCGCCCGCGAATGCGGCGCGCCGATGGTGGCCATCGCCGGCGGCGAGCCGCTGCTGCACAAGGAACTGCCGCAGATTGTCGATGCCTATATACAAATGGGCAAATTCGTCATCCTCTGCACCAACGCCCTGCTGCTGGAAAAGAAGATCGACCAGTACAAGCCGCACCCGAATTTCTGCTGGGACATCCATTTGGATGGCGACAAGGAGATGCACGACAAGGCGGTGGACCAGGAAGGCGTGTTCGAACGCGCGGTGGACGCCATCAAGCTCGCCAAGTCCAAGGGCTTCCGCACCTCCATCAACTGCACCTTGTTCGATGGCGCCGACCCGGACCGCGTGGCCAAGTTCCTCGACATGGTGACCGGCCTTGGCGTGGAAGGCGTGATGACCTCGCCCGGCTATGCGTATGAGCGCGCG
>JAKBCX010000299.1 GCA_021807465.1 Pseudomonadota bacterium
CCCTCGCCCGCGCGCAGAATGGAGACGAAGCAGAGTTTTTTGCCCTGCACCTGCACCGCCGCCATTTCTTCCAGCGGGGTTTCTATGCTGAGCGGCTCCAGCGGCAGGTCGCGCAGCACCTCGTAGCCCAGCAGCAGCGAGATTTCGCGCGCCAGGCGGCGGAACTCGCCGGTTGAGGTGCGGGTTTTGCGCAGCAAGGAGAGTTTGTGCTGCACGAGCGGGTGGCCGATGATGGTGAGCATGGTTTTATGTCCACCCCCGTTGGTGCTGATAAGGACCGCTTGCCGGGGGCGTGCAACGCCCCCGGGCCAGTTTGCTTACGCCGCGGCGCGGATTGCCGCAGCCTTCACGTCGTCATCCACATGCTCGGCAAAGGTGGCGAAGTTCTCGACGAAGCGCTGCACCAGGTTGCGGGCGGCCACGTCGTAGGCCGCCTTGTCGGCCCAGGCTTGGCGCGGGTCCAGCACTTCATCGGGTATGCCGTTTACATGGGCGGGAATGGCCAGGCCGAAGAACGGGTCGGTGCGGTATTCCACATTGTCCAGCTCGCCGGCCAAAGCGGCGTTGAGCAAGGCGCGCGTATGGGCGATGGACATGCGCTTGCCCACGCCATAGGCGCCGCCGGACCAGCCCGTGTTGACCAGCCAGCACGACACGCCATGCTCTTTAATGAGCTGCTGCAGCAGCTTGCCGTAAACCTGCGGGTGGCGCGGCAGGAAGGGCGAGCCATAGCATGTGGAGAAAGTGGCCTGTGGCTCGTTGCCCAGCCCCTTTTCCGTACCGGCCACGCGGGCGGTATAGCCCGAGAGGTAATGGTACATGGCCTGCTCCGGCGTAAGGCGTGAGATGGGCGGCAGCACGCCGAACGCATCGGCCGTGAGCATCACCACATTCTTTGGCGTGCCGCCGCGGCCGGAAAGCTCCACATTGGGGATATACTCCACCGGGTAGCAGGCGCGGGTATTCTCGGTGAAGGTTTTGTCCGTCAGGTCCAGCCGGCCTTGCGGGTCGGCCACCACATTTTCCAGCACCGTGCCAAAGCGGTGCGAGGCCGCCCAGATTTCCGGCTCGCTCTTCTGGCTCAGGTCAATCACCTTGGCGTAGCACCCGCCCTCGAAATTGAACACGCCTTCCGGCCCCCAGCCATGCTCGTCATCGCCAATGAGGCGGCGCGCGGGGTCGGAGGAGAGGGTGGTTTTGCCTGTGCCGGACAGGCCGAAGAACAAGGCGGTGTCGCCCTTCGGGCCGATATTGGCCGAGCAATGCATGGGCAGCATGCCATGTGCGGGCAGAATCCAGTTCATTACGGTAAAGATCGATTTCTTGATCTCGCCCGCATATTGCGTCCCGGCGATCAGGATCGTCTTCTCGGCGAAGGAGAGCACGATGGCGGAGCTGGAGCTCACCCCGTCAAGCGCCGGGTCGGCTTCGAAGAAGGGGGCGTGGATGATGGTGTAATCCGGCACGAAACTGGCCAGCTCCTCCGCCTTGGGGCGGATGAACATATTGCGCGCGAACAGCGCATGCCACGCCCCGGTGGTGACCAGCCGCACGCGGATGCGGTGGGCCGGGTCGGCGCCGGCGTATAAATCCTGGGTGAACAGCTCGCGCCCCTGCAAATAGGCCTGGACGCGGCCCTTGAGGACTTCGAACTTCTCGCGCGGCAGGCGCTGGTTCACCTTGCCCCACCACACATCGGCGGTGGTCTCCGGCTCATCGACGACAAACTTATCGCCCACCGAACGGCCGGTATGCACGCCGGTACGCACAATCAGCGCGCCATCGGCGGAAAGGCGGCTCTCGCCCTTGCGCAGGCTGTGCGCGACGAGGGCGGGCGCGGTAAGGTTGGCGTGCAGCTCGGCGGCGACGCGCACGCCGGTGCCGGCAAGGGGGGCGGCGTCGCGCAGCGGGGAAATATCAGCCATATGGTTCACGCCGGGTCGTCCTCTGCTACTGGTCAGGTTCTTGCGCCTTCATAAGCACACGGCCCCCGGGCTTCAACCTCAACTATCATGTAAAAGCGTACAAATTTCGTGCTGCAGCGCGGCAACATCCAAAATCCCGGCATTGCCGAAACCGCCCACATACTGCGCGGCCGCAATGGTAACCTTCCAGAACGCGAAATCCGCAAACCCGGCATAGGCGGCCGCATAGGGGTGTGCTTTCAGGTAGCGTTCCCGCGCCTTTCCGGGGGCGTCCATCTGTGCCGCGAAGCCGCTGAGTGTGAGCCGGGGCGCGGTTTGCGGGTTCTCGTCCTGCGCTTGGCCGGCCAGCAGCAGGGCGCAGGCCGGGCTGGCGCGCAAATGCCTGGTATGGGCGGCCAGCGCCGAGAGCAGCAGCACCGGCGCGCCGCCCGCATCCCAGGCCGGGGTAACCAGCGAGGCATGGGGCATCCCGCCATGCATTGTGGCCAAGGCCGCGCTTTTTGCCGCCACCGCCAGTGCGGCCGCCGCTTTCAGCCGCGCCGCCTCTTGATTTGCTGCCATAATCCGGTCACTCCCTGAAGGCAGAAAGGCCACATGGCCAAGCATGGGTTTAATAAATGAAGCACACAATCGCCCTCGTCGATGACGACCGCAACATCCTCACCTCGGTGCAGATGACCCTGGAGGCAGAAGGCTTCCTCGTCCGCACTTATACCGATGGCGAGAGCGCGCTCCAGGCGCTGCTGGCCAAACCGGCCGACCTGGCGGTGCTGGATATTAAAATGCCGCGCATGGACGGGATGGAGCTGCTGCAGAAACTGCGCGCCCGCACCTCCATGCCGGTTATCTTCCTTACCTCGAAGGATGACGAGCTGGACGAGCTGATGGGGCTGCGCCTTGGGGCGGATGACTACATCACCAAGCCTTTCTCGCAGCGTTTGCTGCTGGAGCGCATCCGCGCCCTGCTGCGCCGCCATGAATCCACCCGTGCCGAGGCCACCGGCGCCTCGCCCGCCAGCGTGCTGACGCGCGGCGACCTTACCCTGGACGAGACCAAGCACCAATGCCTGTGGAAGGGCAAGGACATCCAGCTTACCGTGACCGAGTTTTTGCTGGTGAAGGCCCTGGCGCAGCGCCCCGGCATGGTGAAGTCGCGCGACCAGCTTATAGATGCCGCCTATGGCGAGAACGTGTATGTCGATGACCGCACCATCGACAGCCATGTGAAGCGTTTGCGCAAGAAATTCCGCAACGAGGATGGCGAGTTCGACCAGATCGAGACGCTGTACGGCATTGGCTACCGCTATAAGGATGCCTGATCCTGCCCCGTAAGCCCCGCATCTCCCGC
>JAKBCX010000007.1 GCA_021807465.1 Pseudomonadota bacterium
AGTGTGCCGGTGGCGTTGAAGCCGATTGTGTATTGTTTCGAAATTGGATTAACACCCCCGGCATTAAAAGTTACATCCAGCGTCTCGGGCCGTGTTACGCCGTGAAAGGTCAGCTCGCCTGTTACCTTTGCCGTATCCTGGCCTGTGCGCTCAACCTTTTCAGACTTGAAGGTGATGGTGGGGTATTTTGCCGTGTCGAACCATTCCGGGGAGTTCAGCTCCTTGTCCAGCACGGTGTTGGTGGTGCTGACGGAGTTGGCGGGGATGGTAATGGTGAAGCTGGTAGCGGCCAGCTTGGCGGGGTTGAGGTTGAGCGTACCGGTGGCGCCGGTGAAATTGCCGTACCAGGTGGTGAAGCCCATATGCGACACTGCGAAGAGAATACGCGTGTGGCTGGATTCCACCTGGTAGGTGCCGGGTTTTACGTGCGCCGGGTTGGGGTCTGCCACGGTTTGCGCCAGGGCGGCGGCGGGGGTGGCAAGCAGCGTGGCGGCGAGCAGGATTTTCTTCATTTTTATTCCTTCAGGCGAGAGTGGCGATAGAGGCGTGCGCGGCTTCGAGGGACGGGGCTTTGGCATCCGGGACGGCCATGCCGTCGGCATTGATAATGGTGACATCCTTAAGGCCGATAAAGCCCAGCATCGCTTTTAAGTGCGATTCCTGGTGTTCCAGCCCCGCCGCCGGGGCGCCTGGCGCGTAGAAACCGCCGCGCGTGGAGGCGATGAAGACTTTTTTGCCTGCGGGAACCAAGCCGATCGGCGCGCCATCTGGCCCGTATTTGAAGGTTTTACCCGCCACCAGCACACGGTCCGCCCACGCCTTAAGCTGGCTCGGGATGCCGAAATTATACATGGGCGTGCCGATGACGAGGATGTCTGAGGCAAACAGCGTGTCGATGAAGCTCTGGCCGCGGGCGATGTCGGCAAGGGTGGTTTCGTCGGAAGGCGGGTGGCCGAACATCGCGCCAATATGGGCTGGGGAGAGATGGCCAACCGGGTTGGCGGCAAGATCGAGATATTCCACCTCCAGAGCCGGGTTGAGCGCCTTTTGGCGCGCGGTGATGGCGGCGGAAAGCTGGCGCGAGGCGGAATTATCGCCAAGGACGCTGGAATCGATGTGCCATAGTTTCATGAAATTTACTCCGTTGGGGGCGCCGGGACCGGCGCGATGACGGAGATTTAAGCCTAGGCAACCAAGCTTCGTAGCCTATATATAAAGATGGATTGTATCGGCTTTAACGATGGATTGGCGCCATGCTCGACGGCATTACCCTTGACCAGCTCCGTATTTTCACCACCGCCGCCGAGGCGCGGAGCTTTTCAGCCGCCGGGCGGCGGCTGAACCGGGCGCAATCGGTTATCTCACAATCTTTGGCCAATTTGGAGGCGCAGCTTGGCGTGGCGCTGTTCACGCGCGAGGGGCGCTACCCTGTGCTGACCGAGGCGGGCGAGATTTTGCTGGCCGATGCGCGCGCCGTGCTGGGCGGCATGGCGGCGCTGAAGGCACGGGCGCGGGGGATGGAAGCCGGGGTGGAGCCGGAACTGGCGGTGGCGATTGATGTGATGTTCCCGATGTCTGCCCTGACCGCCGCCGCCGCCGCGTTTGGCGCGCAATTTCCCATGACGCCGCTGCGCATTTACGTGGAGGCGCTGGGCGGGGTGGCACAGGCGGTGCTCGATGGGCAGTGCAGCCTGGGGGTTGTGGGTTCGCTGCCGCTGGCCACGCCATCATTGGTGACAGAACGGCTGCTGGGGGTGGAAATGGTGTTTGTGGCGGCGCCGCAGCACCCCTTGGCCGCCATACGCAACGGCATTACCGAGCGTGACCTCTGCAAGCACGTGCAGCTCGTGCTGACCGACCGTACCAGCCTCTCCAAGGGGCAGGAATTCGCCGTGTTCTCCTCGCGCACCTGGCGCCTGGCGGATTTGGGTGCGAAGCATGCGTTTTTGCGCGCCGGGCTAGGCTGGGGCGGCATGCCGCTGGAGATGGTGCAGCGCGATTTGGATGAAGGCGCGCTGGTGGAGCTGGGGCTGCTGGACCGGCCGGGGCGTGGCCATATGGTAATGGCGGCCATATATCGGGGCAACGCCCCGCCGGGGCCGGCGGGGCGCTGGTTTATCGAGACTCTGCGGCAACTGGCGGGGGATAAGCCGCCAGCGTGAAGCGGGCTGGCGGAGCGCCCCGCGATCAGGTCGCGGCCAGATCCTCGGCTTTGGGCAGGTAGCCCTGCAGGTACTCCGCGATGAGGTCTGTATCCTCACGCAGGGACATGGCGGCCACGTAGCCATCGGGCCGGACCAGCCAGACGCAGCGCGGGCTTAGTGGCGGGCGCAGCTCATCTTCGAGCAGAGAGGGGAATTGCTCGCGCAGCCGGTTTACGCCGGGGCTGGGGTCGGCCAGCAGGGCAAAGCGCGGGGCGCTGCCGGCACCGAACGGGGTTTCGCCCGGCTTCTGTGCCACGCGCTGGCCGGGCTGCGGGCCTGGCAGGGCGTGATCTTCAATGCCGTTAATGGGGCTGTGGTCGTAGCTGAAGGAAACCTCGGTAAGCGTTTCCGCCGCCTGGCGCCGCCCAGGGGCCAAGCCGAAATAAATATTGCCGAGCAGATTGCGGGCAAATTGCAAAGTGGGGTTGCGCACCGTGGCGGCCTGGGCGGCGCGGCCCAAATTGGCCACCACGCGCTCGGCCACGGCCTGGCGCTCGATTGAATAACTATCCAGCAGCAGCTCGGCATTGGCCGCGCCGCGCAGGGCGTAAACCAGCTTCCAGGCCAGGTTGCAGGAATCCTGTATGCCCATGTTCAGCCCCTGCGCGCCAACCGGGTTATGCACATGCGCGGCATCGCCCGCCAGGAACACACGGCCTTTGCCGTAGGAGCTGAGATTTTGCTCCTGCACCTGGAACGCATAGAGCCAGACCGGGTTGATGGCCGTGATGCCGCCGGGGCCGCGCTCGTCCAGAATCTCCTGGATTCGGCTGAGCGGCGGAGTACCTGGCTCGAACGTGCCGTTGCGGCCGGTATTGGCGATGATGCGAAACAGCCCGCCCGGCATGGGCAGGACGGACATGAAGCCATTCTCGTGCCAGAAAGAGTAGAACTCGTTGCGCGCGAACGGGCAGTTTTTCAGTTCCACATCGGCAATGTACCAGGAGGAGCGGTGCGGCGCCGCGGCGCTGGTAATACCAAGGGCCTGGCGCACGAAGCTGCCGCCGCCATCGCAGCCAACAAGGTAGGCGGCGCGGAGGGCCTCGGCCTTGCCGTTGGGGTGGTTGAGCGTGGCGGTAACGCCGTGTGCATCGCTGGTGAAGCCGCTCAGCTCCACGCCGCGTTCCACGTTCACGCCCAGCTTGGCCAAATGGGCTTCGAGAATCGCCTCGGTCCGTGCCTGGGGCAGCAGCACGGCATAGCGGTATTCGCTGTCTATGCCGACGAAATCGAGCCGGCCGATAAGCGTTTTGCCCGAATAGATGTTGGAGGCGTTCAGCTTCTCACCCGCTTCGATAAGCGCGGGGGTGACGCCGCCGCGCGCCAGTAATTCCAGCGTGCGGGTCCACAGGAACAAGGCGCGCGACTGCTCATCGGCCTTTTCCTCCTTCTCTACCACGCGCACCGGCACGCCGTAGCGGCGCAGCTCGGCCGCCATGACCAGCCCGACCGGACCAGCACCTGCAATGAGAACAATGTCGCTCATGAACCTCCCCCTTTTTCGCACCGGTGCAAATGCCGGATCACGATGCAATACACCCCCTCAGTGCGGCAGGGGGGATGCGCCGTCCATGACGTAAATCAAGTTGGAAAACGGCGCAATTTCAAGCCCCCTAACGGCAAGCGGCACTACGCCACGCTGCGCCGCACGGCCTGCGTGGCCAGCCCCAGCAGCACAATGGCGATAAGCGCCATGGGCCAGCTTTGCGCCCAGATGACGCTGGGCGGCAAGTTGGTGAGGAACATGCCGCGCGAGATGACCAACATGTAGGTAATAGGATCGAATTTGCTGACCCATTGCAGGATGAGGGGCATGTTCTCGATAGGGCTGGCATAGCCGGAAATAACGATGGCCGGGGCCGCGTAGATGAACACGCCGAGTATCGCCTGCTGCTGGGTATGGGTGAAGGCGGAAATGGCCAGCCCCACCGCCACGCCAGCCAGGCTGAAGACGGTGAGCGTGGCCTCGAACAGTGGCAAATCGCCCTTGAATGGCACACCGAACAAAAATAACGCCGCCAGAAGAACGATATTGGCCTCCAGCAGCCCGACAATGAGCGAGGGCACGGCCTTGCCGAGCATGATTTCCAGCGGGCGCAAGGGCGTTACGAGCATCTGCTCGAACGTGCCCAGCTCGCGCTCTCGCGCCAGCGACAAGGCGCTGACCATGGTGGTCATAATCATCGAGAGAATGACCACCAGCGCGGGCAGGATGAACCAGCGGCTGGCAAGAGCGGGGTTGAGCAGATAGGTGAGCGCGATGGCAACCGGCCCCTGCCCTGCCCCGGCTGCCTTGGCGGCGTAGGCGCTGGTGATTTGCGACGCATAGGCGCTGACGATGAGTGCGGTGTTGGAGCGGCGCGCATCGATGAGCAACTGCACATGGGCGGTGCGGCGCGCCAGTATATCCGCCGAGAAATTTTGCGGAATATGCAGCACGGCGGCAGCCTGTTTTGATTCCAGAACATGCCGCGCCTGGCCGGGCGAATAGACGCTGGGCGCGGCGGAGAAGGCAGGGGAATAGGTGAAGCCGCGGATGAAATCGAGTGATTGCGCGCCAGCATCCTCGTTCCAGACCGAGAGCGGGACGTGCATGACATCATAAGTGGCGGCGTTGGCGAACAGCACCACCTGAATGAGCGGCGGGATGATGAGGACGTAGCGGGTTTTTTTATCCGCCCAGAGCGAGGCAAGCTCTTTCAGCACCAGGGCGATAATGCGCGCGAGCATCAGTCCAGCCTCCGGCGGGTTACCGCCAGCGTGGCGGCGGTGGCAAGCACGGCGGCGACGGCCAGCCCGGCAAGGTTGGGCAGCAGCACGGACCACACATTGCCCGCCAGGAACAAGGTTTGCAGCGCCGAGACAAAATAGCGGGGGGGCATGAAATAGGTCAGAATCTGCAGCCAGCGCGGCATGGAGGCGATGTCGAACAACATGCCAGAGAGCATCATGGACGGCATCATGGTGGTGATGAAGGAAAGCTGCGCCGCGACGAACTGGTTGCGGGCGATGGTGGAGATGAAAAGCCCCTGCGCCAGAGCGAAGATGAGGAACAAGGCGGAAATAAGCGCGAGCAGCAAAACCGAGCCGCGCAAGGGCACGCCGAACACCGTGACGGTAAGAAACGCCGCCACCGCCATGCTGGCCATGCCAAGGACGAAATAAACGCCAAGTTTGGCCCCGGCCAGCTCCACCATGGTGGCGGGGGCGGCGAGCATGGATTCCATCGTGCCGCGCTCCCATTCGCGCGAGACAATGAGCGCGGTGAGCAACGTGCCGGTCATGGACATGACCAGCACAATGATGCCGGGCACGATGAAATTGGTCGAGCGCAGGTCGGGGTTATACCAAAAGCGTGTTTCCAGGCTGATTCCGCCGGGCTGGGTTAGCGCGCGCTCGGCCGTGGTGCCCGCCAGCCAGGAGGCAAAGGCGCCCTGCACATAGCCCGAGAGCAGCGTGCCTGTGTTGGGGTCTGTGGCATTTACCGCCAGTTGCGCCTTGGCTGGCCAGCGCAACGGGTTGGCCAGGCGCTGGGCAAAATTCTCGCGCATGGTGAGAATGCCGCGCACCTGCCCGCTATCGAGCGCGAGGCGCGCCGCATGGCCGCTTGGCGCCCAATAGACGCTGAGATAGGGCGAGGCGTTAAGCGCCTGCTCTATACCGCGCACCGGGGAGGACCCGGCCTCGACAACGGCGGCGAGTTTGAGTTTGTGCGCGTCGAGCGAGAGGCCGAAGCCGTTGATGAAGAGCAGCACGACGGGCATTAAAAACGCAATAAGCAAGGCCGAGGGGTCGCGCAGGATTTGCAGCACTTCCTTGCGCGCCAGCCCGCGCAATATTTGCCAGCGGAATGTCATGCCGCGCCCCCCACCAAGGCGATGAAAGCGTCCTCCAGCGTGGGGTCCGGCAGTTTCTCGCTGCGTACGCGGGCGCGCAGGGCGGCGGGCGTGCCGGTTACCACCACGCGCCCGGCATTGATGATGGCAAGGCGGTCGCAATATTCCGCCTCGTCCATGAAATGGCTGGTGACGAGGATGGTGACACCGGCATCGGCAAGCTGGCCGATGCGCGCCCAGAAGGCGCGGCGGTTGAGCGGGTCGACGCCCGATGTCGGCTCGTCCAGGAACAGGATTTCCGGCTGGTGCAGCAGGGCGGCGGCGAGGGAAAGGCGCTGCTTTACGCCCAGCGGCAAGGCGGCGGCCGTACTCTCGGCCACGTCCTCCAGCTCGAACTGCGCATAGGCATCCTGTATGGCGGCGCGGCGGGCGGCGCGGCGCAACCCATAGGCACGGGCGAAGAAATCGAGATTCTGCCGCACCGTCAGCTCGCCATAGAGCGAGAATTTCTGCGCCATATAGCCCAGTTTCTGGCGGGCGGCGGCGGCGGCGGTCAGCAGGTCTGCCCCCGCAACATGCGCCGTGCCGCCAGAGGGGCGCAGCAGGCCGCACAACATGCGGAAAGTGGTGGATTTGCCCGCGCCGTTAGGACCAAGCAGGCCAAAAATCTCGCCGCGCGGGATGGAGAAGCTGACATCATCCACCGCCGTGAAATTGCCGAAACGGCGAATGAGGTGGCGGGCCTCGATGACCGGGCCATCACCTTGCGGCGGCAGGGCGGGTGCCGCGGGCGGCGGCGCGGCTTGCGGCGAGAGGGAGACGAGACGGTCGATGAAACCATCCTCGAAGCACGGCGGCACAAGCTCCGGCGTACCCAGGGCTGAATCGGGCAAGGCGGCGCCGGGGGCCAGCACCAGGCGCAGCGTGTCGCCCTGCACCAGGGCATCGAGCACGCCGGGCAGGGTTTTGGCCTTGGTCACAGTGGCGCGGCGGTTTTGCCCCGGCAGAGCGATGCGGCAGACGCGCCCTTGCAGCGGGGCCAGAAACTCGGCGGGCGGGGCGGCGGAGAGCAGCTCGCCCTGGTGCAATAGCAGAACAGAGGCGCAGCGCCCGGCTTCGTCCAGATACGAGGTGGCCCAGACCACGCCCATGTCCCCCTTGGCCTCTTCCATCATACGCTCGACAATGCGCCACAGCTCGCGCCGCGAGGCCGGGTCCACGCCGACGGAAGGTTCGTCGAGCAGCAGCAGGCGCGGGCGGGCGAGCAGCGCGCAAGCCAGGCCCAGCTTCTGTTTCATGCCACCCGAAAGCGCGCTGGCCAGGCGCGCGGTGAAAGGGGCAAGGTTTGTGAACTCCAGCAACATACCGGCCCGCGCATCGCGCGCCGCGCCGGTAAGCCCGTGCAGATCGGCGAACAAGGAGAGGTTTTCGGCAACAGTAAGGTCCTCGTACAAGCCGAAGCGCTGCGGCATGTAGCCTATTTGCGGGTAGGCCTGCGCCGCCTCTCGCGCCATGTCGTGCCCGAACACATCTACCCGCCCGGCGCTGGGGCGGAGCAGCCCGGCGAGATGGCGCAGCAGAGTGGTTTTGCCCGCGCCGTCCGGCCCCACCACGCCGGTGATGACGCCTGGCTGGATTTGCGCCGTGATGCCGCGCAGCGCCGTTACGGGGCCGGTGGGGCTGGGGAAAACATGGCTCAGCCCGTGCAGAGCGGCCAGGGCGCTCATGGCAGGATGATTGTGACCGGCATGCCCTGGCGCAGGCCATCATCGGCATCCGTCACCCGCACGCGGAAGCGGTACACGAGCTGGGTGCGCAAATCTGGCGTTTCCACCGTTTTGGGTGTGAATTCGGCCACGGGAGATACGTAGCCGATGACGCCGTGATAGATTTTCGTGCTGCCATCCACGGTCATCGTCACCTTGGTGCCCGGCGCCACGCGGGCCAGCATGGTTTCCGGCGCGAAGGCGCGGACCCAGGTTTCGGACGTGTTGGCCATGGAATAGATGACGCTGGACGGCTCCACCACCGTGCCCGGCTCCACCACGCGGGTCATGATGATGCCATTTACCGGCGCTACAAGTTTTGTGTTGTTAAACTGGGTTTGGGCCAGTTGAACCTGCGCCGCGGCCTCCTGATACTGGGCGCGGGCGGCGTCTATGTCCTGCTTGCGCGGGCCGTTGATAAGCTCGGTGAGCCGGGCCTGGGCGCCATCCTCCTGGGCCTGGGCGGAATCGAGCGCCATGCGGGCATCATCCAGCGCCTGTTGCGGCGTAGCGCCGCGCCCGGCCAGGCCAAGCTGCCGGGCATAGGAGATTTTGGCATTGGCAAGCGTGGCCTTCGCGGCCTCAAGGGCGGCGCGGGCGGCGTCTATATCCTCGTAGCGCGAGCCGGCCAGAAGCAGGTCCAGCTGGGCGCGCGCGGCCTCTCGCCGGGCCGTGGACAGGGCCAGCAGGCTGGCATACGTGGAATCATCCAGCGTGGCGAGCAGCTCGCCCTGCTTCACTTTGTCGCCTTCCTGCACGTTCATGGTGGCCACGCGGCCCTGGGCGTTGAAGGCGAGGTCCACCTGGCGGATTTCCACATTGCCGTACAGCCTGTTGCCGGGGCCGCCAGATGCCAGCCACCACCACACGCCCCCGATGATAACCGCCAGCACGGCGGCGGCCATGGCGTAGCTGCGCTTGATCTGCATCGTGCCTCTCTTGGTCAAACCGGACACTACCCATCTGCCCGAGCCACGCACAAGGGCATTGATTCGGATCAATTTACTTGAACCGTGAACATCGCCAGTCCAAACTAGGATTTTATGGGTGTTTTCTCACATGCTGGCGATGCGACGCGGGAATGCCCGCAATGCGGTTTGCTGTGCAAGCTGCCGCCGCGCTACCCCGGCCTGGTGGCGGAGTGCCCGCGCTGTGGCGAGGTGCTGTGGCGCATGCGCCGCGCACATCGCACCTACCCGCTGGCCTGCGCCCTGGCTGCCCTGCTGTTCTACCTGTTCGCCCTGGTGGCGCCGTTTATCGAAATAAAAGCCTATGGGCGGTTTGCCCTGGCCAAGCTGGATACCGGGCCGGGGCAATTCATGGCGCAAGGCTTCGGCTTGGCGGGGGCGCTGGTGTTTATTGTCACGCTCGTGGCCCCGGCGCTTAAGCTGGGGCTGCTTACCGTTACGCTGGCGGGGCTGCGCCGCCTGCCGCCGGGGCCGCTGAAATTATCGTTCCGTCTCTATCAGGTTCTTGCCCCCTGGGCGATGATCGATGTGTATCTGCTTGGTTTTCTGGTGGCCTACACCAAGCTGACCGCCTACGCCCAGGTGCATTTGGACACTGCCCTGTATGCGCTGATTGGCTGCATGCTGTGCATGGCGGCGGCGGATTCCAGCGTGGATACCGAGCAGGTCTGGCGCGCGCTGGACGGGCGCTCCGCCAGCGCGGCCCAGCCGGAGGATGGCATTCCGCGCGGCTGCCACGAATGCGGCTACCTGAACCATGTTGCATATGACCATGGGACGGAGCCTGTGCATTGCCGGCGCTGCGGCGCTGGGCTGCATGCACGCAAACGGGATAGTTACAGCCGCTCCTGGGCTTTTCTGCTGGCGGCCCTGGCGATGTATCTGCCGGCCAATATCTACCCGTTCATGGTCCTCACCTCACTCTCGCACTCCACCCCGTACACGATTATCGGCGGCATTATCGAGCTGTTCCAATCGGGCCTGTGGCCGCTGGCTTTGCTCGTGTTTTTCGCCAGCATCACCATTCCGCTCGTGAAGATATTATTACTGGGCTATATGCTCGTTACGGCGCAGCTTGGCAGCCCAGTGCATCTGCGTTTCCGCTGCAAGGCCTACCGGTTTATCGACTTTATCGGCCGCTGGTCGATGATCGACGTGTTCATGGTGTCCATCCTCATCGCGCTCATGCGTTTTGGCGAGTTTGCCAGTGTGCATGCCGCGCGGGGGGCTGTATGTTTCGCCGCCGTGGTGGTACTGACGATTTTTGCTGTTGAAGCCTTTGACCCACGGCTGATGTGGGATGCGGAGCACGCGTTGCATGAGTGAACCCCCTTCCCGCGGCCCGGTTTTTACCCCGCCCTCGGCCAAGCTGCGCAAGCCGCGTTTCCAGCTTGTATGGCTCATCCCCATACTGGCCGCCATTATCGCCGGATATTTGGGCTACCGCACCATTATGGAGCGCGGGCCGCTGCTTACCCTTACCTTCAAAAGCGCCGAGGGGCTGGCGGCCGGGCAGACGCAGCTTGAATATAAAAACGTGTCGCTCGGCACGGTGGAGAGCATCGACCTCTCGCACGATAATTCGCATGTGATTGTTAAAATCCGCATGACCAATGTGGGGGCGCGCTTTCTCACCAGCCATGCGCGCTTCTGGGTGGTGCGGCCGCGCTTCAATATGTCAGATGTGTCCGGGTTCGAAACGCTCCTCTCCGGCACGTATATAACAGTGGACCCGGGCAAACCCGGCGGCGATTACCAAAGCCACTTTACTGGGCTGGAAGAGCCACCCGGCGTGCGGTCGGACGAGCCGGGCAGCACCTATATTCTCACCGCGCACAGGGTTGGCTCGTTCAATTCCGGCTCGCCCGTGTTCTACCGTGATGTGCCGGTGGGCGAGGTACTGGGGTACGACCTTGGCGACGGGCTGGGGCTGGCGAAAATCACCATCTTCATCCGCGCGCCCTATGACAAGCTGGTGCGGCCGGATAGCCGGTTCTGGAACACCTCGGGCATATCTCTGGGGCTGCAAGGTGGCGTGCTGCAATTACAGGTGCAATCCATCCAGGCGCTGCTGGCGGGGGGCATTGCCTTCTCTCTGCCTGATGAGGGGCACAATGAAAGCCCCAGCCCGGATAATTCGACCTTCCCGCTCTATTCCTCGTACCAAGCGGCACAGGCGGCCTCGTATAGCCGCCAGGTCAAGCTTGTCACCTACTTCAAGACCGATGTGTCCGGCCTTACCCGCGGCTCGATTGTGAATGTGCTGGGGATACAGGTTGGCGTGGTAACAGGCGTGACACTGGAGCTTGACCGCAATAATGGCTCCGCGCGCGTGAAGGTGGATATGGAGGTACAGCCGGCACGGTTTGACCCTGATGACACGCAGTTTCCGGTTAGCGACCTGAAGGGCAAGCTGCAGATGTTGGTTGATAAGGGCATGCGCGCCGAACTTGGCACGGCCAGTTACGTAACGGGGCAGAAACTTATCTCGTTTGCTCTTGTGCCCAGTGCGCCGCCCGCGAAGGTAACGGAGGAGGATGGCATGATGGTTGTGCCCTCGGCGCCCGGCGGGCTGGACGAGGCAGTGGCCCAGTTGAGCGTGCTGGCCACGAAACTGAACAAGATTCCCTTCCAGAAAATTGGCGATAATTTGAACAATCTGCTGGTAACGGCAAACGGCACCTTGGGAGGGCCGCAGATGAAGCAGACCCTGACGCAGTTGGACCAGACGTTGAAGAGCGCCAATGACACGCTACAGATGCTCAATGAAGGTTTCGGGAGCGATTCCGACTTCCAGCGCGGCCTGAACCAGCTGCTGCAACAAACCTCGGATACCGAGGCCTCGGTACAGACGCTGACCGATTACCTTAACCGGCACCCGCAGGCCTTGCTGCTGGGACGGAGCAAATAATGCAACGGCGTTACCTTATGCTGGCCACGCTGGCGCTTTCAGGCTGTGTGGGCGCCAAGCTGCGCAGTTACCAGGTGGCCATGGTGCCGGGTGCCGTGCGCGGCGGCAACGGGCAGCGCATTGGGGTGCGCACCATTGGCGTGCCGGGGGCGCTGGCGCAGAGCAGCCTGCCCATGCCCGGCACGGCCTACCAGGCCAATAGCTTTGCTAACGACCAATGGGCGGCGCCGCTGCCCACCCTGTTACAGACCACCATGGTGCAAAACCTGGCCCAGCGCCTGCCGGGCGATACCGTGCTGGCCAGCGGCGGCACCATAGGCGCGGCACCGGATGTTTTTGTCGAGATCAACATATTGGCGTTCTCGCCTGATGCTTCCGGCAATATCACCTTGCAGGCACAGCTTGCCGTGCGGCCCGTGAATACGCAGGACTGGAAGCTACAAACCTTCCGCGCCAGCGCCGCCGGGGGCAGCACGCCCGATGGCATTGCCGCCGCCATGAGCACTTTATGGGGCCAGGCGGCGGATGCGGTGGCGGGAATGCTGGCGGGTTAGCTGGCGAACACCACGGTTTTCTGCCCGTTCAGAATCACCCGGTCTTCCAGATGGTAGCGCACAGCGCGGGCGAGTACGCGGCGCTCTATGTCTCGCCCCTTGCGGACCAGATCGTCCGGCGTGTCGGCATGAGTAATGCGCTCCACGTCCTGTTCGATAATCGGGCCTTCATCGAGATCCGCCGTAACGTAATGCGCCGTGGCGCCGATGAGCTTGACCCCACGCCCATGCGCCTGGTGGTAGGGTTTGGCGCCCTTGAAGCCGGGCAGGAAGGAATGGTGGATGTTAATGCAGCGGCCGCGCAGCTTTTGCGCCAGCGCATCGGAAAGCACCTGCATGTAACGCGCGAGCACCACCAGCTCCGACTTGGTTTCCTGCACCAGCGCCCAGATTTGCGCCTCCTGCTCCATTTTGGTTTCTTTGGTGATGGGCAGATGGTGGAAAGGCAGGCCGCCGAAATCCAGCCCGTCATAAGCCTCGATACCATGGTTGGAGACAATGGCCGTGGGGGTCATGGCCAGCTCGCCAATGCGCCAGCGATAGAGCAGATCGGCAAGGCAATGGTCGAATTTGGAGACCATCAGCAACACGCGGCGCGGGGTGGTGTGATTGTTTAAGCGCCAGTTGAAGCTGAACGGGGCGGCGATGGTGGCAAAACCCTCGCGCAAAGCCTCGATGCCACGGTCCGCCGCCAGGTCGAAGCCGATGCGGGCGAAGAATTTGCCGGTTTCGGAATCGTCGAATTGCTGCGCCTCGCGTATGTCCGCCCCTTGCTCGAACAGATAGGTGGTGACGGCGGCGACGATACCGGGGCGGTTCTGGCAGGACAGGGTAAGCACGTATTGCGATTTGGACATGGGTTTTCAAAAATCCGGCAAAATGTTGCGCGATGATAGAGAGAGCTTGGGCGCGCTTCAACCTCGGGTAACGGCGTCTCCGGCCTGGGGCGGGGGCTTCAGCTAGGATTATCGTGCCGCCAAATCCCGTTCCCGCGGCGCCCTCATAATGCCAATATGCCGGGCTGGTAATCCAAAACCTCCCCGGTATCCTGGCCTATATAGCCGCGCGGGGCAGAAGCCACGCGTATGCCTTCCAGCATAGTCTCGTGCCGGTGGTGCGTATGGCCATGCACCCATAAATCGGGCGGCGCGGCGGCGAAATCGGGCAGGATATGCGTGGCGTAGGATGGCCCGAAATCGCCCTTGCGGCGCCCCAGCACGGCCTCGTGCGGGGCGTGGTGGGTGAGGATGATGATTTTTGCTTCCGGGTCCTCCAGCCGCAGCCGGGCCATATTATCGCGCAACCATGTGCGCGAGCGGCGATGGCGCGCCAGCGTGTGCTCGGGCCGGAGCATGGCGGTGGCGCGCTGGATGAGCCGGTAATCATTCATGTGGCGCAGGGCGAATTCCATGGCCGCCGGAGGATCGCCATGCAGGGCGAAATCGGTCCACAGCGTGCAGCCCAGAACATGCACGCGCTGCCCGGCAATGGTGAAGCTGGCTGCATCGTTATCGAGAAAATGCACGCGTCCCTTGCTATGCGCTGCGGCCTTATGCAAGGCGGGCTGCAGCACATCTATGTAATGATGATAATATTCGTGGTTGCCCGCCACATAGACCACGGGGGCGTTGAAATAATCGGCAAGCTGCTCAGCGTACACAATACCGCGCAGGCCAGTGTGAATATCGCCCGCCAGCAGCACAAGGTCTATACGCTCGCGCACATCCATCAGTAGCGGACCGCGCAGCGGGTGGCGGCGGGCATCGCGATGGCGGCGCAGGAAGTCTTGCCAGCCGGGCAGAGAGAGACGCCAGCGCTCCATTTCCATGTGCAAATCGCTCATGTGCAAAATGCGCATCATGGCAACAGCTTAAGCGCCAGGGCCAAACTTAGCATGGCGAAGAGTATGGCCGCGCCCTGCCAAAGGCGTAACGGCGTTACCAGCGGCGCG
>JAKBCX010000008.1 GCA_021807465.1 Pseudomonadota bacterium
CGGGTATTGCTCGCTTCCCTGGCCTGCCGCACCGCCAGCAGGAAGTGGCGGTGCGCGATGGTGTGCGCTTTATCAACGACAGCAAAGCTACCAACGCCGATGCCGCGCGCTGGGCCATGGGATGCTACGATAAATTTGTGTGGATTGCCGGTGGCGTGGCCAAATCGGGCGGGATTGACGATCTGGCGCCGTTTTTCGGACGTATCGAAAAGGCTTTCCTCATCGGCCAAGACGGCCCGGCCTTTGCGGCGCGGCTGAGTGCGGCTGGCGTGCCGAATGAAGTGGTTGGCACGCTGGAACGTGCCGTGCCGGCGGCTTTTGCGGCAGTAGCGGGCTGCGGTGTGGTGCTGTTTTCGCCCGCCGCCGCCAGCTTCGACCAATTTGCCAATTTTGAAGCGCGCGGTGAACGTTTTGCCGCCTTGGCCAGAGAGGTGGCGCCATGGCGGGCCTGAATCGCGCGGATAATTCTTTTGTTGGCAAATGGTGGTGGAGCGTTGACCGCGTTACCCTGATGGGCCTCGCCGTGCTGCTGGGGGTTGGCTATGTGCTGGCGCTGGCGGCCATGCCGGGCTTCAGCACCCGCCTGTCAGACCCGCATACCATTGCGATGATTAAGCAGATTTTGTTCCTGGGCATGGGTGGCGGCGTGATGGTTGTCCTGTCCATGCTCAATCTGCGCCAAGTGAAGTTGACCGCGCTGGGCATGGGCATTGTGTTCTTTCTGCTCACTGGCTTTACGTTGGTGCATGGAACAGAGGTGGACGGTGCCCATCGCTGGTTATCGCTGCCCGGTGTTACCATGCAGCCTTCGGAATTTTTGCGCCCTGCCTTCATTATCATCAGCGGCTGGTGCATTGCCGAGGCCAGGCGCACGCCGGGTTTTCCTGGCAAACGCGCGGCTTTGGGCGTGTTTTTGCTTACCGCCATGCTGCTGAAGATGCAGCCCGATATTGGCATGACCTTCTTGTTCACAGTGGTCGTGCTGTCACAATTCTATCTGGACGGGCTGGATATGAAGTGGCTGGCCATGGCAGGCGTTCTGTTCTTGCTTGCCGCGATCTATGCGTTTCTCTTTATCACCCATGTACACACGCGCGTGATGATGTTCATCAATCCGCCGCCAGGCAGCCAGGCGCAAACGGCGCTGGAGGCATTTGGCAATGGCGGGGTTTGGGGGCTTGGGCCGGGTGAGGGGCAGGTGAAAAATTGGCTGCCCGATGCGCGTGCCGATTTCGTGTTTGCCGTGGCGGGTGAGGAGTTTGGGCTGTTTTTCTGCGCTTTCATCATTCTGGTCTTCGCGGCCATTGTGCTGCGTGCGATGGTACGCCTGCTGGCGGAAAATAATTTGTTTGTGGTGCTGGCCGGGGGCGGGCTGGTTATTGCCTTTGGGTTGCAGGCTTTCGTGAATATGGCGTCTTCATTGTCGCTGATACCGACCAAGGGGATGACGCTGCCATTCATCTCCTATGGCGGCAGTTCGGCTTTGGCGACTTCCATTCAGATGGGGTTTTTGCTGGCGTTGACGCGCAAGCGGCCCAAGGCGGAATTGTCGTGAAGGCAATGGCGCATAAACCCGTGGTGATTGCCGCGGGCGGTACTGGCGGGCATTTTTACCCGGCTGAGGCTCTGGCGGCTGAGCTTCTGGCGCGGGGTGAGCGCGTGGTGCTGCTGACCGATGCGCGCTCGGGCGGGTTGGCATCGCCTGTATTTACACAGGCGGAACGGCATGTTGTTTCTGGTGCCGGGCTCTCCGGGCGCGGCGTGAAGCGCGCGGCGCAGGGGGCGCTGGCGCTGGCGCGGGGTGTGGGCGAGGCTTGGCGGCTATTGCGCCATATTCGCCCAGGCGCGGTGGTGGCGTTTGGCGGGTATCCCTCTGTGCCGCCCGTGTTGGCGGCCGCGTTGCTGTTTGGCGTGAAACCGCGCGTTATTTTGCACGAGCAGAATGCCGTGCTGGGCCGGGCCAACAGGTTTCTCGCGCGGTTTGCAGATGTGCTGGCACTGAATTTTTCCAACACCAAATCCGTGCCGCAGGGCGTTGCGGTGCAGGTAACGGGCAACCCAGTGCGTCCGGCCATCGCGGCGCTGCATGGGCAAGGGTTTGTGCCGCCGCATGAGCGGATTGAGCTGCTGGTACTGGGTGGTTCGCTGGGGGCCAAATTATTCGGTACGCTGGTGCCGGAGGCGCTGACGCTGTTGCCGGCGCCATTGCGGGCGCGGCTGAACGTGACGCAGCAATGCCGCACGGAAGAAAGCGGGCAGGCAAGGCAGGTTTTCAAAGAGGCTGGTATTGCCGCTGAGCTTTCGCCGTTCTTTACCGATGTCGCGTCTCTGCTCGCCAAGGCGCATCTGGTGGTTGCGCGCGCCGGGGCATCCAGCGTGGCGGAAATTGCCGCAGCGGGCCGCCCGGCCATTTTCATTCCTCTGCCTACGGCCATAGATGACCACCAGCGCGCCAATGCCGATGCGCTGGCGGAGAATGGGGCGGCGTTGCGATTGGACCAGGCGGGACTCACACCCGCAATTTTAGCTGAAAAGATTGAGACTTTATTGATGGATTCTGCGCTTTTGCAAAAAATGGCGGATGCGTCCGCGGCCTATGGGCGGGTGGATGCGGCGGCGAAGCTGGCCGGGCTGGTGATGGAAGGAGTCTCTGCATGAGGGCGCTGCCGCTTTCCATTGGGCCGCTGCATTTTGTGGGCATTGGCGGCATTGGCATGTCGGGCATTGCCGAGGTGTTGCACGAGCTGGGCTACCAGGTGCAGGGTTCGGACCTCTCCGAGAATGCCAATGTGGTGCGCCTGCGCGCGGCCGGCATTCCGGTGGCCATCGGGCATGACGCGAAGAATTTGGGGGCAGCCCAGGTGGTGGTGATTTCCACCGCTGTACCCAGGGATAATCCTGAGGTGGTGGCGGCCCGCAAGAAGCTGATTCCTGTGGTGCGCCGCGCGGAGATGCTGGCCGAGCTGATGCGGCTTAAATGGGCCGTGGCGGTTGGCGGCACGCATGGTAAAACCACCACCACCAGCCTTGTGGCCGCCGTGCTGGAAGGCGCGGGACTGGACCCAACTGTGATTAATGGCGGCATCATCAACGCCTATGGCTCTAACACGCGGCTGGGCGCTGGCGAGTGGATGGTGGTGGAAGCGGATGAATCCGATGGCAGCTTCCTGCGCCTGCCCTCGGTCATCACGATCGTCACCAATATGGACCCGGAGCATCTCGACCATTGGGGCACGAAGGAGGCTATGGAGGCAGGGTATCGCCAATTTGTTTCCAACATTCCGTTCTATGGCTTCGCGGTGCTGTGCATCGACCACCCCGCCGTACAGCAGATGCTGCCTGCGCTGTCTGACCATCGTGTGATTACATACGGGTTCTCGCCGCAGGCGGATGTGCGGGCGGAGCGGATTCTCTCCTCTAAGGATGGCGCCAGCTTCGAGGTGCGGGTGGCGGACCGTATCTCGGGCCGGGCGCGGCGCATCGGGCCGTTCCGCCTGCCCATGCTCGGCAACCATAATGTGCAGAATTCGCTGGCGGCCATTGCCGTGGCTATCGAAATGGAGATTGACGAGCAGCAGATTAAGGCTGCTTTGACGCAATTTGCCGGTGTGAAGCGCCGTTTCACCAAAACGGGCGAGGCGGGCGGGATTACCGTGATCGATGATTACGGGCACCATCCGGTGGAGATTGCGGCGGTGCTGAAGGCGGCGCGGCAGGCTGGTGCGCGCGATGTTATCGCCGTGGTGCAGCCGCACCGCTACACGCGGCTGCAAAGCCTGTTCGAGGATTTTTGCGCCTGCATGAATGATGCGGGCACGGTGATTGTGGCGGATGTGTACCCCGCCGGCGAGCCGCCGATAGAGGGCGTGGACAAGGACGCGCTGGTGGAAGGCCTGCGCGAGCGCGGCCACCGCCAGGTCGTGCCGCTGGCAGATCCGTCGCATCTGGCCGAGATGGTGCATGCCATCGCGCGGCAGGGTGACTATGTGGTGTGCCTTGGGGCTGGCAGCATCACCCATTGGGCCGCGATTTTGCCAACGCAGATGGCCGAGCTGCAACGCGCGGCGAGGGGGCGCTGATGATGGCGGCCATCATCCCCGAGGTGCGCGGCAGGATGCAGGAGAAGGTGCAACTCGCGCCGCTCACCTGGTTCCGCGTGGGCGGGCCAGCGGAGTTCCTGTTCCGCCCGGCGGATGTGGAAGATTTATGCGCTTTCCTGCGCGATCTGCCGCTGGAAATGCCGGTGACGGTGATCGGCGCGGCGTCCAACCTTATCGTGCGCGATGGCGGCATTAATGGCGTCGTCATCAAACTGGCGCGCGGGTTTGGTGATGTGGTGGTGGAAGCTGATGGCATTATCGCCGGGGCGGCGGCGTTGGATGTTACGGTCTCTCAACATGCGGCGGAGGCCGGGCTGGCGGGGCTGGAGTTTCTCTCTGGTATTCCCGGCACTATTGGCGGGGCGGTGGCGATGAATGCGGGCGCCTATGGCGGCGATATGGCCGGGGTGCTGGATTGGGTGGAACTTGTTACCCGCGCGGGTGAGGTACTGCGGATCCCGGCGCATGAGCTTGGGCTTTCCTACCGTCACGCCAATCTGCCGGATAGTGCCGTGGTGGTGCGGGCGCGGTTGCGTGCGGCGCCGGGGGAGGCCTCGATGATCGGTGCCAAGATGGCGGAGATTAAATCCAAACGCGAAAGCACGCAGCCGGTGCGCGCGCGTACGGGCGGCTCCACTTTCGCCAACCCGGATGGGCAGAAGGCGTGGGAGCTGATTGATGCCGCCGGGTGCCGGGGCTTGCGTATGGGCAGCGCCCAGGTTTCCGAATTGCATTGTAACTTCCTGCTGAATCTGGGCGAGGCCAAGGCGGCCGAACTGGAGGGGTTGGGTGAAGAGGTGCGCCGCCGCGTGGCGCAAACATCCGGCGTGGAATTGCGCTGGGAGATCAAACGGATTGGGGTAAAGGCGTGATGCGTGTTGCGGTGTTGCATGGCGGGATGTCGGCTGAGCGGGAAGTGTCGCTGCGTTCCGGCGCGCAGGTGATCGAGGCGTTGCGCAAGGCCGGGTTCGAGGTGCAGCCCGTGGTGGTGGGCGAGGATCTGGGCGCGCTGATCGCGGCGCTGACGCCGAAGCCCGACGTGGTGTTCAACGCGCTGCACGGGCGCTTTGGCGAGGATGGCACAATCCAGGGCGTTCTCGATTATCTTGGCATTCCCTACACGCATTCCGGCGTGCGCGCTTCCGCCATGGCCATGGACAAAGCGGCGGCCAAGGCCGTGTTCTCCGCCGCCGGGCTGCCGGTAGCACCGCACCGCGTTATCGATGTTGCCGAGCTTGCCGACCACGACCCGCTGCCGCCGCCTTATGTGGTGAAGCCGGTGAATGAGGGGTCGTCCGTTGGCGTGTCCATTGTGTATCCGGGCGATAATAAGCGCGCGGAGATCATTGCCGGCTGGCATTACGGCCCGGCGATGGTGGAACAATATGTGCCGGGGCGGGAGTTGACCGTGGGCGTGCTGGAAGACCGTGCGCTGGTGGTGACCGAGATCATCTCGAACGAAAAATTCTACGACTACACGGCCAAATACGCGGCGGGTGGTTCGCGCCATGTGCTGCCTGCCGAAGTGCCGGAGAATATCGCGGCCGCTGCCAAGGATATTGCCGTGGCGGCACATCGGGCCTTGGGCTGCCGTGGCGCCAGCCGGGCGGATTTGCGTTACGATGAAACAACAGGGCGGGTGGTGCTGCTGGAGGTGAACACCCAGCCGGGCATGACGCCAACCTCTCTGTTGCCCGAGCAGGCGGCTTATGTGGGCATGGATTTCCCGGCGTTGTGCGCCTGGATGGTGGAGAGGGCGCAATGCCGCGTGTAGATGGCCTCAGCCAGCTGGATGCGATGCCGCCGCCGCGCCGTAACGCGCGGGGCAAGAAACCGCCGCCGCGCCAGGACCGGCTGAGCCAGCGCGCGCTGTTTTTCCGCCGCGTCCGCAAAAGCATCAAGCCTGGCCTTTGGGTGTTGGGGCTTGGCGCCGCCTGCGTGGTGGGGGCGGAGCTGTTCCGGTCTCTGCCGGCCACTCATCCGCAGGCTGCATCCGTCAGCACGCCCACTCCGGCACCCGTGGTAACGCATAGCCGCTTCGGCTTCGCTTCGCTGCTGGCGGATGCGGGATTGCGTATTACCAATGTCGAGGTGTCCGGGGCGGACAACCTGGACCCCGCCGCCCTGAAGGCGGCCATTGGCGTGAAACCTGGCGACCCGATCATGGGGTTTTCGTTGAGCGCGCTGCAGGCGCGGGTGGCGCAGCTAGGGCCGGTGCAGAGTGTAACGGTGGAGCGGGTATTGCCGGGCACGCTCGTTGTGCATGTAACCGAGCGCGATGCCTTGGCCATTTGGCAGACCACGGGCCACGGCATGCCGCAATTCGTGCTTATCGATAAAAACGGAAACGTGATAGCGGACCAAAGTGCCGCGGAAGCGAAGCGGCGTGAGCCGTCGCTGCTGTTGCTCTCGGGGGCCGATGCCCCGCATTTTGCCGCAGCCTTGCTGGCGGAATTGAAAACCGTGCCCGTGGTGCTGAACCATGTGGCGGCGGCGCAGCGCGTGGACGGGCTGCGCTGGAACCTGATTCTGAAAGACCAGACCGTGGTGAAGCTGCCGAGCGATAACGAGGCAGCCGCCATCGGCCAGCTCGCGGCGCTGCAGGCATCGGTGCAACTGCTGGACCGGCCAGTGGAAGATATTGATTTGCGCCAGCCTGGACGGCTGGTGGTACGCCCTTACGCCCCGCCCGCGGATACCGGCAAACCGGCGGATGGCAAAAAGACGGAGCCTGCCCATGAATAACATGACGCGCCGCCCGCCTGCGATGGAACCCATGACCAAACCGGATGAGCCGGTACGGAGCAGAAATATACGCTCCGGCCCGTTTGGAGTGCTCGACATTGGTTCATCGAAAATCACCTGCCTGATCGGGCGCGGTGAGGCGGATGGCCGGCTGCGCTGCCTTGGGTTTGGCTGGCAGAAGAGCCGGGGGATCAAATCCGGCGGTATTGTCGATCTGGAGGAGGCGGAAAAAGCCATCCGCGCCGCCGTGGGCGCGGCGGAAGACCAGGCGGATATGCGCCTGAAGTCGGTGCTGGTGAACCTCTCTTGCGGTGCGCCGGAATCACGCCTGTTCAATGTGCAATGGCCGGTGGATGGGCGGGCCGTGGTGGAGGACGATATTCGCCGCGTGGTGCGCGAGGCGCGCCACCGCGCCAGCGCCGAAGGGCGGGCCGTGATTCATGCCCTGCCGCTGAGCTTCGCCACAGACGAGACGGCAGGGGTGACCGACCCGCGCGGCCTTTATTGCGACACCCTCACCGCGCAGCTGCATGTTGTGGATGCAGGCAGCACGGCGCTGCGCACTTTGGCGGCTTGTTTGGCGCGGTGTGAGCTGGACATCGGAGCCTTGGTCTCGGCCCCGCTTGCAGCCGGGTTGGCGACTTTGGTGGGCGATGAGCGCGAGTTGGGCGCCACCATCATCGACATGGGCGGCGGCACCACCACCATGGCGGTGTTTTCCGAGGGCCAGATTCTGCACACCGCGCAGCTTCCCGTGGGCGGGCATCACGTCACCACGGATATTGCCAAGGGGCTATCCACGTCCATCGCCCATGCCGAGCGGTTGAAGGCGCTGTACGGAAATTGCCATAGCTCGCCAGATGACCAGCGCGAATTGCTGCCCGTGCCGCTGGTGGGCGAAGCGGAACACCAAATCGCGCAAATGCCGCGCTCGCACCTTATCGGCTGCATCCGTCCCCGTATCGAGGAGATTTTCGAGATGGTGAAGGACCGGCTGGAAACGGCGGGGCTGGGCAGGGAAGGGGCCTCGCGCGTGGTGCTGACGGGCGGCGCCTCGCAGCTTGGTGGCGTGCGGGAGCTGGCCTCGCAAATTCTCGAACGGCAAGTGCGGCTGGGGCGTCCTGGGCCGGTTATCGGCTTGCCGGATTCAGCGTCCGGCCCTGGGTTTGCAACGCTTGCCGGGTTGCTTGCCTTTGCCACGGGCGATGGCCAGACCATGCACGATATTGATTTCGAATCTGAACGTGGCCAGAGCTGGTTCGGAAAAATCGTCGATTTTCTGAAAAATCGTGTTTGACATGAAAACGGAGCGTTCGTTACCGGTATCGGTTAAGGAGAGAATATAATGGTTTTGCACCTGTCGATCGACAAGCCCACGCACACGGATTTCACCCCGCGCATCACGGTGTTCGGTGTCGGCGGTGGTGGTTGCAATGCCGTCAACAACATGATCCAGCTGAATCTGCCTGGTGTTGATTTCGTCGTTGCGAATACGGATGCGCAGCAATTGCAGCGCAGCCTCGCCGAGAAACGCATCCAGCTTGGGCCACATCTCACCCAAGGCAATGGCGCTGGCGGACGGCCGGATGTCGGCAAGCTCTCGGCTGATGAGGCGGCGGAAGAGTTGGCGCGGCACCTGGAAAACACGCATATGGTGTTCATCACCGCTGGCATGGGCGGCGGCACCGGTACGGGCGCGGCGCCGGTTATCGCGCGCATGGCACGCGAGCGCGACATTCTCACCGTTGGCGTTGTGACCAAGCCGTTCGCTTTCGAGGGTAAACGCCGCATGCGCGCCGCCGAGGAAGGCATCATCGAGATGCAGGCCTATGTGGATACGCTGATCGTTATCCCGAACCAGAATCTCTTCAAAGTGGCCAATGAGCGTACCTCTTGGAAAGAGGCGTTCGAGATGGCCGATAACGTGCTTTATATGGGCGTGCGCGGCATTACCGACCTGATGGTGATGCCCGGCATGGTGAATTTGGACTTTGCTGACGTGCGCAGCGTGATGCGCGAGATGGGCAAGGCGATGATGGGCACGGGCGAGGCCGAGGGCGACGATCGCGCCATCCGCGCGGCCGAGGCGGCCATCTCCAACCCGCTGCTCGAAGACACGAACATGAAGGGCGCGCGCGGCCTGCTCATCAACATCACTGGCAGCTCCGATGTCACCCTGTTCGAGATCGACCAGGCGGCGAACCGCGTGAAGGAAGAGGTGGATACCGACGCCAACATCATGTTCGGTATGTCCCTGGACGAAACCATGGCGGGCCGGTTGCGCGTGTCCGTGGTGGCAACTGGCATCGATTCCATGCCAGCCGCCATGCCGAGCCTGAAGGTAGTGAATGGCGGCGAACCGGTGCAGTTTCCCGCCGCCGTATCTGGCCAGAGCGTGAGCCAGCAGGGTGCGGCCCAGGCCCCGGCCGCGCGCCAGGCTGGCTATGTGCCGGAACCTCCTGCTACGCCGCTGGTCTCCAAGGCTTATATCGACCGTGGACACGAAATAGCACTGGGTGCCCAGGAAGCGGCGGCTCCTGCCGCAGCGGCTGTCGCAGCGGCCGAGATGGTGGCGCAGATGGCCCAGCCTGCCCCCGCCGCCGTGCAGCCGGCGCCGCGTCCCGCCATGCGCCCTGCCACGCCAGCCCATACCGTTGCGCCCACGCCGGTGCGTGTGCCAGAGCAGCCTAAGAGCGGCGGCAGCATCTTCAAATCGGTATTTGGGTTTGGCAGCGCCAAGCACGCGGCCCCTGCCCACCCGCCGCAGCGCCAAGAACCGGCCATTCAGGCCGAGCCGCAGAGCGAGGTCCGCCCTGCCGTGCGCCCGGCGCAGATTGATGAGGTTGGGCTGGAAATTCCGGCCTTCTTGCGCCGCGGCCAGTAAAACGAGCCTCACGGCATTAAAAAGGCCCTGCGAAAAGCAGGGCCTTTTTATTTTTCATCGAGTCTATGCTTTCGAATCCACAGCAATGTAGCGCCGCTCGCCGCTGGTTTTGTTATACCAGACCTCAACCACATTGCCTTGTGTAGGGTCGAAAAATCGCTCGCCCGTAGGGGTAAACCCTTCATCGGCGCCTGCACGCTGGCTGTGTTTGTAATATGGCTCAAACACCGTGCCGATGAGCAGCACCACGCCAAAGATCAGCGGCCCCAACATCTCAGCCCCAGCCCCCAGTGTTATACCCAAGGCCCCGGCGAGCATTAGTAACACGCCAAACCCAAGAACAACGGCACGCAGCATTACGCTGGCTCCAGGATCACGGCGGTGCCGTAGGCGACAACCTCGCTCATGGTTTGGCCCATTTCTGAACTATCGAAGCGCAGCATGACAACGCCATTGGCGCCCATCAGCCGGGCATTCTCCACCATCCGGTCTATGGCGTGGCGCCGGGCCTCTTCAAGCATGCGTGTATATTCCACAATCTCGCCGCCCACGATGGAGCGTAGCCCGGCCATAAGATTGCCGCCCAGCCCGCGCGAGCGCACAACGACGCCGAAAACCTGACCTAAGGTTTCCTGGATGCGGTGGTTAGCGATATTTTCCGTGGTTGCGACGATCATCTGGCACCTCCTCTGATAAATGTAACAGAGCATGGTGTTTGGCACGCCGCAATGGCCTTGCGCTAAGGCACAAAAGGCGTTTTTTTCCGAAATGCTGCGATGCAATAATTTATTTTTATCAATAGGTTGTAGCGAAATAATCAGAAATAATGATTGACTGGCCCAGGCTCCTGGCAGCGCGATATATAAGGCTTGGTTAATAAGCTGGAGTCCCCATGTCGTCTTTGCGTGAAAGATATAGCCTGGCTATGGCGGCCCCCGCGCCGCGCCGCACGCTTAAGACGGAGATTTCGGCTGTTGGCCGCGGGCTTCACAGTGGTACCGATGTAACCATGACGCTGAAGCCGGCGGCCCTGGGAGCCGGAATCGTGTTCCGCCGCACCGATCTGGGGCTGGAAATTCCCGCGCGCTTCGACTGTGTGGCGGATACACGCCTTTGCACGCTGATCGCCGCAGGAGCGGCAAAGGTGGGGACCGTAGAGCATCTGATGGCGGCGCTCCTCGCGGCGGGCATAGACGATGCAGTGGTTGAGGTGGACGCCCCGGAACTGCCGGTGTTCGACGGCTCGGCCGCGCCCTTCCTGTTCCTTATCGAAAGCGCCGGCGTAACCGAGCATGGCGGCCTTAGAGAACAATTAGAAATTCTGCGCCCCGTGCGGGTGGAGCAGAATGGCGCCTTTGCCGAGCTTCGCCCGCATCAAGAGGGCGGGACGGGGTTTGACGTGTCGCTTTCGATCGAATTCACGGCTGAAGCCATTGGCGCCCAGGCTTATCATTTCCATCTATCCGCCGAAAACTTCGGCCAGGAAATTGCCGCCGCCCGCACCTTTACGCAGCTTGGCGAGATTGAGGCGCTGCACAAAGCCGGGCTGGCCAAGGGTGGCTCGCTGGCCAATGCCATTGTGGTGGACGGCGCCAAGATAATGAACCCTGAGGGGCTGCGCTTCCAGGATGAATTCGTGCGCCATAAGCTGCTGGACGTGCTGGGCGACCTGGCCCTGGCCGGCGCGCCCATTTCGGGCCGCTTTATCGGCGCCCGTACGGGCCATGCGTTGAACAACCAGCTGCTTCGCACCTTGTTCTCAGATCAAGCCAATTACCGGCTGGTGAATGGCGCTTTTGCGACTCCCCTACAGCTTACCGCGGCCTGACGCGCGGAGAGGGGTTTTCTTCCCTTCATGGCGGTACAGTTATAATTTTCTGCTTAGGGCGCGGCGCATGAAAAATGCGTTAAAAATAGTACCCTGAATAACCCAAAACCAGGCATTTGCGCCGGTGCCGCCACGGCATAAACCTGAAGCCTTGTATGGCTTGCAGGCGATGTTTTGGCCAAATCGGTGTGTCTTTTACATTTGCCTGCCTCCCTTCACCATGCCAAGTAATCGGCAAGCGCCCTGGGTTTTCCGGGGCGGGCTTTGGTGTTGGTCAAGGAGACGGGTTGAATGGATGCCGTGACGGATACGGTGACACTGACGCATTTGCAGCGTCTGGAAGCTGAGTCGATCCACATTATGCGCGAGGTTGTTGCTGAGACGGAGAAGCCTGTGATGCTTTATTCCGTGGGCAAGGACTCGGCGGTTATGTTGCATCTGGCGCGCAAGGCGTTTTATCCTTCGCCGCCGCCTTTCCCGCTGCTGCATGTGGATACGACGTGGAAGTTCCGGGCCATGTACGAAATGCGCGACCGTATGGCCAAGGAGAGCGGCATGGAGCTGCTCGTTTACCAGAACCCCGAGGCCAAGGCGAAGAACATCAACCCGTTCGACCACGGCCCGCTGCACACCGATATGTGGAAGACCGAAGGGCTGAAGCAGGCGCTGGACCTTTACGGGTTCGATGCCGCATTTGGCGGCGCGCGCCGCGACGAGGAGAAGAGCCGCGCCAAGGAGCGTATCTTCTCGTTCCGTTCCGCCAATCATCGCTGGGACCCGAAGAACCAGCGCCCCGAGCTGTGGAATTTGTATAACGCCCGTAAGGCCAAGGGCGAGAGCATCCGCGTGTTCCCCATCTCCAACTGGACTGAGCTGGACATCTGGCAGTACATCCATCTGGAGAACATCCCCATTGTGCCGTTGTATTTCGCGGATAAGCGGCCGGTTGTGGAGCGTGACGGCCTGATTATCATGGTCGATGACGAGCGCTTCCCGCTGAACCCCGGCGAAGTGCCGGAGATGAAATCCGTCCGCTTCCGCACGCTGGGCTGCTACCCGCTTTCCGGCGCGGTGGAGTCCGAGGCGAAGACGCTGCCAGAGGTGATCCAGGAAATGCTGCTCACCACCACGTCTGAGCGCCAGGGCCGTGTGATCGACAAGGATGCTGGCGGCGCCAGCATGGAGAAGAAGAAGCAGGAGGGGTATTTCTAATGTCCGAGACGACCACCAAGGAAAGCTCCTACAAGACCGACGAACTGATCTCGCAGGATATCGACGCATATCTGCAGCAGCATCAGCACAAATCCATGCTGCGCTTCATCACCTGCGGTTCGGTGGATGATGGTAAATCGACCCTGATCGGGCGCCTGCTGTATGATTCAAAGATGATCTTCGAGGATCAGCTTGCCGCTTTGGAAGCCGATTCCAAGAAGGTTGGCACGCAGGGCCAGAACATCGACTTCGCGCTGCTGGTCGATGGCTTGGCCGCTGAGCGTGAGCAGGGCATCACCATCGACGTGGCGTACCGCTTCTTCGCCACCGAGAAGCGCAAATTCATCGTCGCGGACACGCCGGGCCACGAGCAATACACGCGCAACATGGTCACCGGCGCCTCCACCGCCGACCTTGCCGTCATCCTCATCGATGCGCGCAAGGGCGTGCTGACGCAGACGCGCCGGCATTCCTACCTGGCGCATCTCATCGGCATCCGTAACCTCGTGGTTGCGGTGAACAAGATGGATCTGATCGGCTACGATCACGATAAGTATGACGCGATCATCGCCGATTACCGCCAGTTCGCGAACTCCATCGGCATCAAGAATTTCACGCCGATGCCCATCTCCGGCTTTATGGGCGACAACATCACCCTGAAATCCGAGAACACGCCCTGGTATAACGGCCCCACGCTCATCCAGCATCTGGAGACGGTGGAGCTGGACGTGACCGCCGATCAGGCGAAGAAGTTCCGCCTGCCGGTGCAATGGGTCAACCGTCCCAATCTCGACTTCCGCGGCTTCTCCGGCCAGGTGGCCACGGGCGTCATCAAGCCCGGCGATGCGGTGCGCGTTCTGCCCTCCGGCAAAACTTCCACCGTCACGCGCATCGTCACCTTCGACGGCGATCTGCCGAAGACTGTTGCCGGCCAGTCAGTCACCCTCTGCTTTGCCGATGAAATCGACTGCTCGCGCGGCGATGTTATCACCAAGGCGGACGAGCCGGTGCAGGTGGCCGATCAGTTCGAGGCGAATCTGGTGTGGATGTCCGACGAGGCGCTTATGCCGGGCCGCTCCTACTGGCTGAAAATAGGCACGCAGACCGTCTCGGCCAGCATTCACGCGCCCAAATACGCGGTGAACGTGAACACGCTGGAGCACATGGCGGTGAAGACGCTGGAACTGAACGCCATTGGTGTGACCAACATCATCACTGACCGCGCGATTCCGTTCGAGGCTTATACCGAGAACCGCGCGCTGGGCGGCTTCATCGTTATCGACAAGATGACGAACGCCACCGTGGGCGCTGGCATGATCAATTTCGCGCTGCGCCGTTCGCAGAACGTGCATTGGCAGGCGCTGGATGTGTC
>JAKBCX010000300.1 GCA_021807465.1 Pseudomonadota bacterium
AGTAGATGGGCTCCTCGCCACGCAGCATAAGCATGGTGCCGCCCTGGTAGATGGACAGCGAGAGCGACAACACGCCACACAGAATGGCAAACGGGTTGAGCAGGTAGGACAGGAAGGATTCATCCTGAAAATACTGCCCGGTCCAAGTGTAATGGAACCCCACCCCCTGCATCACATTCCCGAAGGCCGCGCCATAAATAATCATGGGCAGCGCGCCGGAGATGAGGAAAGCCCAGTCCCAGGTGCCGCGCCATTTCTTGGCATCCACCTTCGAGCGATATTCAAACGCCACGGGGCGCATAATCATGCTGAAGAGCAGCAGGATCATCACCACGTAGAACACCGAGAAAGACGTGGCATAAAGCGTGGGGAAGGCGGCGAAAATGGCGCCGCCGCCCAGGATGAACCAAACCTGGTTGCCATCCCAATGCGGGCCGATAATGTTGAGCGCCACGCGGCGCTCCGCATCATTTTTGCCGACAAAGCGCAGCAGCGTGCCCACGCCCATATCCATGCCAACCATAATGGCCAGCCCGCTGAGCAGCACACCCAGCAACAGGGTCCAGATGAGTTTAAGTGCGACGAAGAGTTCCATGTTTGGCTCCTGTTACTCGGCGGCGCTTGTGGCAAACATCGGCGTGGCACCCTCATCGGGCGTCTCGTGATGCGGCTGCGGGCCGAGGCGGGCAAATTTGAACATCAAATACAGCTCGGCGGCGATGAAGGTGGAGTAAAGCACCGCGAAGCCGATGAGCGAGAACACCATGTACCCAACCGGGTGCGAGGATGCCGCCTGGAAGGTCGGCAGCCAGCCATACACGCTCCAAGGCTGTCGCCCCGCCTCGGCGGTAATCCAGCCAAACTCGCAGGCCAGAATGGGCAGCGGAATGGACCACATGCTGGCCCAGAGCAGCCATTTCTGCTTTTGCAGCTCGTTACGCAGGCTGAAATAGGAGGCAAAGGCGAACAGGGCGACAAAGTAGAAGCCCAGGAACATCATGATGCGGAAAGACCAGAACGTGACAAACACGTTGGGAACAATGTCCTTCTCGGTTTTGGCGATCACCGCGCCCTGGTTAGCCGGGGTAATCTGGTTCAGGTTCTGGTCAGGCGCGTAGCGCTGCGCCAGAAAGCCATAGCCCATATCATCCTCGTTGGCCTTGAAGGCGGCAAGGTCTGCGGCGTCATGACTCTGCCCGTAGGCTTCCAGCGCGTTAAGCGCCTTTATGCCATTTTCAATGCGCGGCCCAGCTTGCTGCTCCTGCGTAAGCAAGCCAGGAATCACCTTATCTTCAGAATGTGTGACAAGCGGTGTCAGCACATAGGGAATACCAATCTCAAAATAATTTTTCTGCGCGGCATCGTCCGGCAGCGCGAAAAGCAGCCAAGGTGCGGCGGCGGCGGAGCTATGCGCGTTGGAATCCTGCCACAGCCCTTCAATCGCGGCGATCTTGGTCGGCTGCACCAGATAATCAAGCCGCCCCAGCGCATCGCCCAGCGTTACAACAGCCATGGAGGAGATAACACCAAAAAGCGCCGCCATGCGGAAGGACCGCGCCGCCAGTGCCACATGCTGCTTGCGCAGCAAATAGAAGGCGGAAATACCCATTACGAATAAGGCGCCGGTAACAAAGCCGGCGATGGAGGTATGCACGAACTTCGCCTGCGCATCAGGGCTGAACACCAGATTGAGGAAGGAGTTGAACTGCATGCGCATCGTCACTGGGTCGAAGCTCGCCCCTTGTGGATTCTGCATGAAACCGTTGGCGATGAGAATCCACAACGCGGAGAGGTTGGAGCCGAGCGCTACGAGATACGTAACGGCCAGATGCGCGGGCCTGGAAAGCCGGTCCCAGCCGAAGAACATCAGGCCGACGAAGGTGGATTCCATAAAGAACGCCATCAGCCCTTCAATGGCCAGCGGCGTACCGAACACATCGCCCACGAAATGCGAATACATCGACCAGTTGGTGCCAAACTCGAATTCCATCGTCAGGCCGGTGGCGACGCCGATGGCAAAGTTAATGCCGAACAGCTTGCCCCAGAACTGTGTCATCTCCTTGTAAATCTGCTTGCCAGTAATGACGTAAACCGTCTCCATCGCGGCAATCAGGAAGGTCATGCCAAGCGTAAGCGGCACGAACAGGAAATGGTACAAAGCTGTCAGCGCGAATTGCAATCGTGACAGATCGACGACCGAAGGATCGATCAAATTCATTAGCCCGTGCTCCTATGCGGCAAATTCCCCGGCATGGCGGCTCACCATTCCGGGCTCCCAAATAATAGCCTCGCCACGCGGTAAACTTTTCCATACTGCCAGAGCGCGCGGCATCCTGTGACCTCATGGGGAAGAGAACGATTACCGCTCTTCCCATCCATCGCCTCTATAGGCGGGAATGCTGCGGCAACAATTGATCTGGGTCAATCCCTTAAACACAACCGGGGCGCGTAGCAGGCAAGCTTGTTCAACCGGTTAAGCGGCCTTCATGCAACCTATGGACGCGCCGCATAAGCGCCAGCGGGGCGCGGCGGTGGGTAATGCACAGCACGCTGCGCCCTTGCAGCAACGGAGCAAGATCGCGCAGGAAGTCTTGCTCCGTAATCGCGTCCAGCCCTTCCGTCGGCTCATCCAGAATAAGCCAGGGCGTGGGCCGCAGCACCGCGCGCGCCAGGGCAACACGCCGCGCCTGCCCGCCAGAAAGCCTGGCCCCGCCCTCACCCACCATGGCATCCAGCCCTTGCGGCAAGGTGCGGACGAAACCGGCGAGTTGCGCCACTTCCAGTGCATGCCAAAGCTGTTCCGTGCTGGCGGCGCCATCGGCCAGCAGCAGATTATCGCGGATGGTGGTGTGGAAGAGATGGCTGCGCTGCGAAATAACCGTGACAAAGCGGGACATACCGGCACTGCCAAAACCGCGCAGATCCTGCCCGCCGAATCGCACTTCACCTTCCTGAAATTCGTTGAAGCGGAGCAGAAGATTAATAAGGGTAGACTTGCCTGCCCCAGATGCCCCGGTAATGCCGGTATGGCTGCCCTCGGGCAAAGCCAACGTTACATGGCGCAGCGCCCAGGGCGCATCCGGCGCGTAGCGCAGAGAGACATTTTCCAGCGTCAGATCGTAACCCTGCGGCACAGGCGCGGGCGCATCCGGCGGCGCCACGGCCGGATGGGCATCAGCCAGGGCAAAAATACGCCGCGCCGCCTCGCGTATCTGGCCGAGATATTGGAACGCCGCGG
>JAKBCX010000009.1 GCA_021807465.1 Pseudomonadota bacterium
CCAGCGATGGCGGAATGGTGTTGGAGGTAATGCCATGCTTGGCCAACTCACGCGCCAATGCTTTAGTTAGCCCAATTACGCCGCCCTTGGCTGCCGAGTAATGTGCCCGGTCCGATGCCCCCCATTGCGCCGCGTTGGAGGAAATGGTGACAATGCGCCCCCATTTGCCCGCCACCATGTCCGGCACCGCCGCCTGGATGGTGTGGAACACCCCGGTGAGGTTCACATCGATCATACGCTGCCAGACTTCGGCCGGCATGGTGATGAAATCTTCCGCCTTCGAGATTCCGGCATTGGCGATGACAATGCTGATGCGGCCAAGCTCTTTGCGGATGGCCGCGTAGGCGGCGTCGATCTGCGCGCGCTTGGAGACATCGACCTTGGCGGCGTAGATTTTGCCACCCTTGGCCCGCAGCGCCTCCGCCTCACGCGTCAACGCTTCTTCCTGTACATCCAGCATGGCCACCGGGTGGCCATTAGCGGCGAAGAGTTGCGAAATGCCCAAGCCCATGCCGGAGGCGCCGCCGGTAACGACGACGACACGATTCTGATTCATGTTTCTCTCCTGTTTTATGATTAGTGGCGCGGCGTGAGTTTAAGCTGCAACTCCTCCAGCCCGCGAATGATAAAGCTGGGTTCATAGGCCAGCCTGCGCGCGCCGCGCGGGCCGTGCACCGTTTCATCCAGATCGATATTCGATGTTTTTTGCAGGAATTTCTCCAGCACGATGCGCGTTTCCACCCGTGCCAGCGGGGCGCCGATGCACACATGCGCGCCACGCCCGAAGGCGAGATGCTCCTTGATCTTCGGCCGGCCGATGATAAAGTCCCGCGGGTTTTCAAAACGGCGCGGGTCGCGGTTGGCGGCGGCGAAGGCGATCATCACCTTGGTGCCGATGGGAATGTCCACGCCACCTACCTTGGTGTTCTTGCGCGCTAGGCGCGAGGTCATCTTGGTGGAGCCTTCCAGACGCAGCACTTCCTCGATGAAATCCGGCAGCAGGGACAAATCGGCGCGCAGCCTGTCCTGTAAGCCGGGCTGGTCGATGATGAAGCGCATGGCGTTGCCGAGCAGCTTGGCCGTGGTATCCTGCCCCGCGCCAAACAAGAAGGTTGAGAGGCGCACAAGCTCAGCGATGTCAGGCGTGGTGCCGTCGGGATAGGTGGCGGAGGCAAGTTCGCTCAGCACATCGCCGCGTGGGGCCTGCTTGCGCTCCATGATATATTTTACAAAGAAGCCGGCCATGACCACGAGCGGCTGGTTCTGGTCAGTGCGCTCCATCTCATCCAGGCTACCCGGCGGCACGCCTTCGGCGATAACCTTCATGAAATGGTCGCGGTCATCTGGCGGCACGCCGAGCAAATCGGCGATGACCAGCGTGGCGAAGGGGACGTTGATGTCCTTGATCAGATCGCACCGGCCTCTCGCCACGGCATCCGAGGCCAGCTTATCGGCTAGCCCAGTCATGTATTCCTCGTTGGCTTTCAGACGCGAGGGGGTGAAGAGGCGGCTGAGCAGCGCGCGGGAATTGGCGTGCGGCTTGTCGTCGCGCGCCACCAGCAGATCGCCGCCCAGAAATTGCCCGCGATGCGCCTCGATCTGGCCCGTAAGGTCGTCACCTTCCGGCGTGAAGGGCAGAGGCATGGCCGCGCCGCCCGTGGACACGGCGGAGGAGAAATCCACTGTGTTGTTCAGCACTTCCAGAGCCTCCGCGAAGCCGGTAACAACGAATATATCACGCCCCGGCAGGCGGTAGACCGGGCCTTTCTCGCGTAGCGCCTCAAAATAGGCGTATGGGTCGAGCAGGATGGAATGGTCGGTGAAATAATCGCGGTCGGCCAGGTCTTGCATTATTGAACTCCGGTTTTTCTTGGGCGTTTGGTTAGAATCAATCCTCGTCGGCGATGGTCACTCGCAGCCCGTCCAGCTTGTCTGTGATGAGTATCTGGCAGCCCAGGCGCGAATGTTCGTCGCGGCGCATGGAACCGTCTAGCAGTTCGCTTTCGTCCTCGCTCATCTCTCCCACGGCCGCCATCCAGCCGGGATCGACATGCACATGGCATGTGGCACAGGAGCATACGCCGCCACATAGGGCCAACATGCCCTCCAGCCCGGCATCGCGTATTGCCATCATGACCGTAATACCGGGTTCGGCATTCAGAGTGTGGGTTTCACCTTTGGCGGTGGTTACAAAGATTTGCGGCATTCCTTGAATCTCTATCTATGTTAGGCGGGAAACATGTGCGCCATCCTGGCGGCACGGCCAGAGGTTAAGAGATGAAGAAAAAACAGGCCAGACAGACCCAAGCCAGACTATGCGACACCATGGCGCATACATCGCCCAGCGAGGCGCCGTCAAGCCTGACGGACCCTCGTGCGATAAAATCGGGCCAGGCCCTGCGTGCTGCCATGCTGCGCCTACTTGAGCGCAAGCCGCTGGAGCAGATTACGGTACGCGAGATTGCCGCCGAGGCTGGAGTGCATTACGCCACTTTTTTCCGCCATCACCCCACCAAGGAGGCGCTGCTGGATGATGTGGCGGCGGACCAGATAGACCGGCTGGTGACACTGACCCTGCCAGTGCTGGATGAAGCAGGCAGCGATGCCTCCTTTCTGGCCCTGGCAACCTATGTGGATGAACATCGCAGCCTGTGGACCACCCTGCTTACCGGCGGGGCCGCTTCCGCTATGCGGGCGGAGTTGCTGCGAATCTCGCAGCGTGTGGCGGCAGAGCGCGCGCCCACGGAGAGCTATATACCGGTGGAGCTGGCCACTATCTGCACAGTGAGTTTGATCGTGGAAATTCTCTCTTGGTGGCTGCGCCAGCCGGCAGAGGCTCTAAGCGTAGCCCAGGCGGCACGGATTCTGCACCGGCTGGTGCTCTCTTCCGCCATAACCGGCACGTTGGAGGCGCTGGCATGAGCAATACGGCAACCGCACCGCGCCGCCACAAGGGTTTCCAAGAAACACATCAGCTTCTCATCGATGTAGCCGTGCGGCTGATTTCCGAGCGTGGCGTAGATGCGCTTTCTCTTTCAGCACTGGCGCGCGCGGCGGAGGTGAACCGCACCACCGTCTACTATCACTTTGCCGACCGCGATGCATTGGTGGCGGCAGTGAAGCACTGGTCCTCAGAGCAAATCGTGCAGGCTTTCCGGCATGATCTGCCGCGGGTGCAGCGCATGGAGCACGTAACGCGTTTTGTTCTCGCCAACCCGGAACTGATGGGGTTGTGGATCGAGGATTTCATCTCGCCCGGTGACATACGCACCAGCTACAGCCACTGGGACGCGCTGGTGGCGGGAATAAGGGAGCATTTTACCCACATAGCGCCTGATGACGAGGTGGATGCGGAGATTTATTGCGTGCAGCTTCTCACCAGCGCCTTCATTGGCCCACGGGTGTTCCGCAACCGGGTAAATGGCAAAGCGAGCGATGCGGAAGTTGTGCGGCGTTTCCGCCAGGAACAGCAACGCGTACTGCGGCGCGATGGGCTGGTAGAGGCGGATGGATAGTTTTACAACAATGTTGTTGTAAAATAGCCGTCGCTGCACTATCCTCAGGCCAAACAGGCTTAGAGGAGTCCATGAACAACATCGCCAGCAGTACCGCGCCGGGGTTCACCCCGGTATCCGCAGATAGTGTGGCCTGGCTTGGTACCGGCCCGGTGCCTGCCGCGCCTTATTACGACCCAGCCTATTACGAGCTGGAGCGCGAGGCGGTATTCCGCCATTCCTGGCTGCAACTCGGCCATGTGAGCGAACTGCCGGAGCCGGGCAGCTTCATCCGCCGCGAGGTGGAAGTACTTAAGGCGTCGGTGTTGCTGGTGCGCGGGCGCGATGGGCATATCCGTGCGTTCCATAATGTATGTACCCATCGCGGGACGCAGCTTGTCGAGGCAGAATCCGGGCGGGCGGGTAATTTTTCCTGCCCCTATCACCGCTGGAGCTTCTCCACCGATGGCCGGCTGCTCTCCGCCCCGGATTTTGAAAGCTTCGGCCTGACGAAAGAGGAATGCGCCCTACCCGCCATCGCGCTCGAAATTTGCGGCGGGCTGATTTTCGTGAATTTTGAGCCAAAGATAAGCCTGCGTGAAGAGATGGGGCCGTTCGCGGATTGGCTGGAGAAGTTTCCCTGCGCCCAGGCCACGCAGTTTTCGGAATATGTGTATGAGATCAACGGCAACTGGAAACTGACCTATGATAACTTCCAGGAAAATTACCATCTGCGCTTCATCCATCCGCGCACAGGCGGAGCGGCGGTAAGCGATGAGAATCCGTTTGGATATCCGGTGAAATACGGGTTTCACGGGCCACACCGCACGCAAACCATCTGGAGCAACCCGAATGTGAAACCCACGCCGCTGCAAGCCATTTCCTTTGGCAAAGGTGCGCAGTTTGCCATGGCGGACGGGCTTGCCGGACCTCATGCGCGCGATTACCTGGCGCTGTTTCCCAATTTTTTCGTCATAGGAACACCCACGCAATCTTTTTCACACACCATCTGGCCGCTAGGGCCGGAGCGTTCGCGCGGTGTGATAAGGCTATACTGGAAAGGCGAGGATGATTGCGCGAGCCGGCGCTATGCGCGCGAATACGCGCTGGCGAGCGCGCGCGATATTCATGCCGAGGACCGCGCCGTGATTGAGGCAGGGCAGCGGGGTTTGAGCAGCGGGGCGCTGAAATATATTCATTTCCAGACGCAGGAAGCCCTGTGCCGGCATTTATTCAACAACGTGAATGAACGGGTTGAGGCCTATAAAGCCGAATTGGCGGGAGGCGCGGCATGAGCGCGCTTCTGCCGGATGGCTTTGCGGCGCTGGAGCCGTTTGTGGTACGCTGGGCGGTGTCCGGCACCGCGGCACGGGCGGCGCGGCGCGGCGCGAGCAGCGCCGAAGAGCGCGAGGCGTTTTATGGCGCGGCGAAGGATATGCTGCTCCCTGCCCTCGCCTATTTGGATGGCAAGAATTTGGCTGAATTTGACGCGGCGGATAACAGGCTAATGGATATGATGCTGAGCCTGGCCCATGTGGCACTGGCCGTGGAAGGGCTAGGCAATGACGAGCCGCGCCATGCGGAAATGCGGCGGCATATGCGGATTACTCGCTCACCCGCTGGCGTGTAGAGGCAACAAAAAACCGGGCCAAAAGCCCGGTTTTTCTGTGTTCGAGGATTACGCCACGTCGAACGGCTCTTCGCCTTCCAGCTTGGTGCGGATCATCATGCGGCCGCAATTCGGGTCATAGGCTTCGGCGCGATGCATCGTGCCGGTGTTGTCCCAGATAATCATATCACCCACTTTCCACTCATGGCTGTAGGTGAACTGCTCGCTGGTAGCCCACTCGCGCAGGCCATGAATGAGACGCGCGCTTTCGGCATAGTCCACACCCACCACATGGTGCGCCGTGCAGCCCAGCACGAGGGATTTACGGCCAGACTTATGCGTCCACACCAGCGGCAGCTCTTTCTCGCCAATGCGCTGCATGCCCTCCAGCTTGGCCAGGCTCGGCTCCGGCTCGTAATAGAACAGCGATGCCCAGGGAGCGTGGAGAACGCGCAGTTCTTCGATCTGCGCCTTCTTCTCTTCCGGCAGATCCTCGTAGGCGGCATAGGTATTGCATACGCTGGTGTTACCGCCCCAGGTAGCGGGCACCTTGCAGGTTAGCAGCGAGGCGAGGATGGGCACGTCGTTACGGGTGCCATCAATATGCCAGTAGAGCGAACCCTTCAGATACTCGGCGCTCTGCGGGTTCTCTTTCACGTCCAGCGTGATCTTCGTCACGTCGTTATCGTTGCCATAGCCTTCCGGCGCAAAAATGCCGAGAGTCTTGGTGAAGGCAATTTGCTCCTGCGAGGTGAAGCTGATTTCCGGGAAGACGAGCACGCCGCGCTGTTCCAGCAACTCGCGGATTTCCGCCGCGTGGCCACCGGCCAGCAACTCTTCCTTGCTGTTGAGGATGCGGGTGCCGATCTTGGGTTTGATCTGCTCATGGCGCAGTGCGGTAACGGGGGCCTTGGTAGCGGCGGACATTCCTAGCTCCTTGAAATCGTAAGAAACTGATGTGGTTTTCTTGTGCAGAACCCAAACACCAAATTAAGCTGAACGTGCCATTAGCACCTATCTCGTTGGCACGCTACTGCCTAAACCACCTGTCCTGAAATTTGCCGAACCAGCCCTTTGGCGGATGCGGAACAGCAAAAAGCGCGCGGCTGCAGTGCCTGAAGCAAGGCAACAGCCTTGCATGATTCCTCTTGTGTGGCGCGCAGACAGGTCTATTATGTTACTCAGAACATCAATGTATTACCCAGTAACACAAAGGGCGCTATAACAAGTAGAGTCCTAAGGTAGGAGAGAGAAGATGAGTTCAATTCAAGTAAGGCCTCTGCGTGATGATCTCCCGTTTGGCGCCCGCGTTTCGGGCCTGACCTGGGACAACATTAGCGATCCGGCCGTGCGCAAGCAGCTCAACGACGTCTTTGAGGAGCGCGGCATGATCGTGTTCGAAAAGGTGGAGCAGACCGCTAAGTTCCAGGTTGCCATCTCGGAAGTGTTCGGCCCGCTGAAGGACCATCCGGTGAAGATGGTGGAGCGCCTGGACGGCGACGCTTTGCCCGGCGTCATCACCATCCGCACGGACCCGAATTCCGGTATGGTGGAAATCGACGGCAAAAAGCTGCTCACCTGGCAGCCCTGGCATTTCGACCATAGCTACAATAATGAGCTGAACCGCGCCGGCGTGCTGCGCGCCCAGACCATTGCCCCCGAGGGCGGCATGACCGGGTTTGTGGATGGCATCCAGCTTTACAAAGATCTGCCGGAAGAAATCCGCAAGAAGATGGAGGACCTTACGGTCATCTATTCGCTAGACTTGGATTATTCGCGCCAGCCTTACGGCTTGCCAAAAAACTTCAAGGAAATCAGCGGCAAGGGCGAGGCGCTGCGTAAGGCCGCCGAGCAGATTCCGCACGCCTTGCACCCGGCCGTGTGGACGCGCAAATCCGGCGAAAAGGTAGCCCACATCTCTCCGTATGGCGCGCGTGGCTTTGAGGGCAAGACCAAGGAAGAAAACGATAAGCTGTTCCCCGAAATCTGGGACGAGGTCGAGAAGCATCTCACCCCGTTCTTCCACCAATGGTCAGAGGGCGACATGGTGATCTGGGACAACTGGCGCATGCTGCACATGGCCACGGGTTGCGATCCTTCCTATGACCGCATCATGCACCGCACCACCATCAAGGGCGATTACGGCCTGGGCCGCTGGGAAACCGAGCCGAAAACCCAGTCCAGCGCTGATGCGATGGCATAAGCCGGGCCACCTCCGCTGAGTATGAAAACCCGCAGGTTAGGCCTGCGGGTTTTTGTTTATTTGCCCATTACGGCTTTCGCGGCTTCTTCCATGGCGGCAATGCGGGCGCGGCGCGCGGCGGCTGAGGTAGGGGCAAAGCCAGATTGGTCATCGGCCAGCCCCCAATTATAAACAGGGCCGTGCGGCAACTGCTCCAGGCCTTTTGCCGCTACATCCTCGGGCTTTGCAAGCTGCGCGGGAATGGGCAGTCCTTTGCTTTCCAGTGCGCGGCGGAAGGCTGGCGTATCGGTGCGGCCAAGCATGAGGTTGAGTATATGCACATCGTACGCGCGCAGTTCCGACCAGAGGCTCTCGCCAAAACACAGCAGAAATGCCTTGGCCCCTGCATATATGGCAAGGCTGCGCATGCCGCCATAGCTGGCGCCGGTGCCGATGAGAATGATGCCGCCGCGTTTACGGGCGCACATCTGCTGCCCGAAATGATGGCAAAGTTTCATGGTGGTAACGGCGTTGAGGTTGAGCAGCTCTGTCCAGCGTTCGATGCCGGCATCGAGGAAGTTTGCCCCGTTTGTATCGGCACCGGCATTGGCTATGAGCAGCCCAACCTCGCGCGTGCCCGCCGCGGCAATGATTTGGCCGGCGGCATCTGGTGCTGCGAGATCGGCGGATAGCGTCATGCAGTCAATACCGCTGGCTTGCCGCAATTCATCAGCCAGCGCGTTCAGCTTTTCAGTGCTGCGCGCAACCAGAATACAGTTCACGCCCTGCGCGGCGATGGCACGGGCAAAGGCGGCGCCCGTCCCCTCAGAGGCCCCGGCGATGACTGCCCAATGCCCGTAGCGTTCCTTGAATGTCATTTACTTTCCTTCAGCGTTCAATCGATTCGCCGTTCCACCATTGGCGCAGCACCAGGTAGCGCCCGTGCAGCGCGCCGCGGTCGTAATGGCCAAACCCTAGCAATGTGCCCTCATGCCCCTCGGCAGCGGGCAGAAATTTTATTTGTTCCAGCCCTTTCCTTACACCTACCCGCGTGTGTTCTGACGCACGCGCCAGGCCCTCTGCCATCAACCGGCCCAGGTCGTACCCTTTTGCCGCGGCCAGCGCGCCGCTGGGGGGAATTTTGTGCGCCTGGCGCAACGCGGCGAGTGTGTGGTTACCGTCCGCGTGCATGTCCACATAAACCCAGCCTTCAATCGCTTGGGCGAAATCTGGCGCGTAACCGCGAATACCTGCTGTGTTCATGGCGCGCGGGCCGGTGTAATTCGCAGCACTCAACGCGCGCGCAATGGCGGGCGCTGCCACGCCAAGGCCGAGATACAGCACCGCATCGGGCCGTGCTTCAAGCAGCGGCGTGGCGTCCGCTGTTTCCGCCATGGGCGGCAGAGGCAGGGCGGCTGCAATGGTGAGGCCGAGAATCTCAGCCTCTAGCTGCAAAAACTGAAAATGCCGCCGCCCGATGGGCGAGCGGTCATAGGCCACGGCCACGCGCTTATAGCCGCTTGCGTGCAGATATTGCGCGAGCAGAATCGACTCATCCTCGTGCGAGCCAACCTGCAAGTGGAACATATATTGGCTGCGCGCCCGTTCCGACCCCGCCCAGTTGATGGTGGGAATGGCATGAAGCTCAGCGCAGGGCGTGGCGGCGAGGGCGTTATCGCCAATGGCGGGGCCGATGACGAGCAGCACGTCCTGCCCGGCCAGACTGGCATAGGCGCGCTCCACCGCGGCGGCAGTGCCCGAAGGCAAGCCAAGCCCGCAGCCATAAACAAACTCCACATCGCGGTCGAGCCGGCCGTTGCCAATCAGCTCATCGGCCGCAACGCGCAGCCAATGTTCGATGTTCAACGGCGCCGCTGGGCTTGCGGCCATGTCGTTGAGTATGCCGACTCGCAAGGGGGCTGCTGGCATATGGTGCGTCTCCTCATTATGGTTGAGGACTAACGCCGCGCCAAATGCCGGGCAAGCGGCACTGTGGCGATATTACAGCTATGCCGCCGGTGCCTTCAACCGTTCGCGGAATGCCTTGCGCAGTTTCGCGATTTTCGGCGCGATGACGGCTTGGCAATAACCGGACCAGGGATTGTTCACGAAGTAATCCTCATGCTCCTTCTCTGCCGGGTAGAAGACCGTCAGCGGCGCGATTTCAGTAACAATTCTGCCCCAATGCGGGGTAAATTTCTCCACCGCCGCCTCGGCTGCCGTGTGCTGCGCGGGCGAGGTATAGAAAATGGCAGAGCGGTATTGCGTGCCCACATCCGCCCCCTGGCGGTTGAGCGTGGTGGGGTCGTGTATGGTGAAGAATACGTCCAGCAGATCGGAAAAAGAGATCACTGCGGGGTCGAATTCCACCTGCACCACCTCGGCATGGCCCGTGGCACCGGAGCAAACCTGTTTGTAGGTTGGGTTTTCCGTGCTGCCCCCGGCATAACCAGATTTCACGTTCAGCACGCCCTTCAACTCGTCATAAGCAGCCTCAAGGCACCAGAAGCACCCGCCCGCCACAACCGCGATTTCAGACATTCACCCCTCCCATCTCGCACAACATCGCCCAATGCCCGGCGCTAACCGGCCCCACCGAGAGGCGCGATTGCCGCAGTAAAGCCAGCTCTGCGAATCTGGGGTCGGCTTTGATGGCGGCAAGTGTGACGGGAGTCTTGAGCGGCTTCACCGCCTGCACATCCACGCACACCCAATCCCCGCTTTCGGCCGTGGGGTCGGGGTAGGCCTCCTTCACCACTTGCACGATGCCCACAATTTCCTTGCCAATGTTGGAATGGTAGAAAAAGGCGTAGTCCCCCTTTTTCATAGCTTTAAGGTTGAGCTTGGCCGTGTGGTTACGCACGCCGGTCCACGGCTCCACGCCGTTTTTCATCTGCTGGTCCCAGGAGAACGCATCGGGTTCGGATTTGATGAGCCAATAATTTGTCATGCTGTAACTTTATCTCAAACATGCCCGCCTTCAAATCGCGGCGTTAATGGAATAAGGGTTGGGTATGAATGAGGACGTCCTGCCCGCAAACCGGCCGGTGAGAGCTGGCGGCTGGCTACATTATCTGGCGAATCCCGCGCGTTTCATGCGTGTGGCTGTGCCTGTCCTGCCCTGGCTTTCAGGGGCGGCGCTGCTGCTCTGCGTGGCGGGAATCGTCTGGGGTTACCAGTTTGCTCCGGCCGATTGGCAGCAGGGCAACGCCTCGCGCATTATGTATGTGCATGTGCCCGCGGCCTGGGTGGCCATGGCGGGGTATGCCGCGCTGGCGGTGTGTTCGCTCTTCTCGCTGGTCTGGCGCCACCCGCTGGCGGATATTGCGGCGGAGGAGATGGGTCCGGTGGGCGCCGGATTTACGGCTCTTTGCCTCATTTCCGGCTCGCTCTGGGGTAAGCCAATGTGGGGCGCGTACTGGGTGTGGGATGCCCGGCTTACCTCTGTGCTCGTTCTGTTCTTTCTGTATCTTGGCCATATCGCGCTCATCCGCGCGTTTGACAATAGGGCCCACGGCTACAGGGCGGCCGCCATTCTAGCCCTGGCCGGAGCGGTCAATCTGCCCATCATCGTCTATTCCGTGCAATGGTGGAACACGCTGCACCAGGGCAACACCATCTCCATTACGGGCGGGTCGAAAATCTACGTCACCATGCTCTACCCGCTGCTTATTTCCACGCTGGGCTTTTATCTCGCCTTTATCGCCATGGTGGTGGCGCGCATCTGCGCCGCCATTTGCGAGCGTAAAACCGCCAGCGCCTTGCTGGCGGCGGCGGAGGAACTGGCATGAATACCTGGCCATTCATCAACGGCGCCTATGGCGCCTCGGTTTTGTTTCTGGCGGTTGCGGGCTGGCTGAGCCTGGCGCGCTACCGGCGCGCGCGCCGGCGTCTGGCAGAAGTGGAAAAGCGCTAACATGCGTACCCCCAAGCGCCGCCGCCTTTATTTGGTGCTGGCTTGCGGCCTGTGCTTTGCCGCCGCCGTGGGGCTAACACTTGCGGCTTTCTCCTCCTCGCTCACCTATTTTCTCTCGCCGCGCCAGCTTGTGGCCAAGCCGCCGCCCATGGGGCAGAGCTTCCGGCTGGGCGGCATTGTTGAGGTGGGCAGCGTGTCCACCACGCTAGCTGGCACCACGCCCACCACGCATTTTGCCGTTACCGATGGCCGGGCGGCGGTGGATGTACGCTATACGGGCGTGTTGCCCGATTTGTTCCGTGAGGGCCAGGGCGTGGTGGCCATAGGTTCGATGGGGCCAGGCGGGGTGTTTGTGGCCGACGAGGTGCTGGCCAAGCACGGTGCCGCCTATATGCCCAAGGATGTTGAGCAGGCGCTGAAAGAAGCCGGCAAGTGGAACCCGAAATTCGGCCCGCCGCCGCCCGCCAGCACCTGGAACACAATGCAGGTAAAGGCAGGCTCATGATCCCAGAACTTGGCCATTTCGCGCTGGCCTGCGCCGTGGCCCTGGCCTTTGCCCAGGGGGTGGTTGGTATTTTCGGGCCGTCTTTGCGCGACCCACGGGCCTTGTACGCCACGCCATTGCTGGCCTGCAGCCATTTTGCCGCCGTAGCCGGGTCGTTTCTGGCGCTGGTATGGGCGGGTGTGGTGTCGGACTTCACCGTGGAGAATATCGCCGATTTCTCCTCCGCCGCCACGCCACTGCTGTACCGTATTACCGGCATTTGGGGGAACCATGACGGCTCCATGCTGCTTTGGTGCCTCATTCTTTCGCTGTGCGGTCTAGCGGTGGCTTTGTTTGGCGGCGAGCTGCCCGCGAGCCTGCGGGCGCGGGTGCTAGGCGTGCTGGGGCTTATTTCAGGCGGGTTTCTGCTGTTCACCCTCAGCGTGTCGGACCCATTTACCCGGATATGGCCGCCACCGCTCAACGGCGCGGGGATGAACCCGATTTTGCAGGACCCCGGCCTCGCCTTCCATCCGCCGGTTCTCTACACCGGCTATGTCGGGTTTTCGGTCGCGTTCGCTTTCGCTATCGCCGCCCTTATCGAAGGCCGGGTGGATGCCGCGTTCGGGCGCTGGGTGCGGCCCTGGGCGCTGCTTTCCTGGTGCTTCCTCACCAGCGGCATCGCGCTGGGGAGCTGGTGGAGCTACTACACGCTAGGCTGGGGCGGGTACTGGTTCTGGGACCCGGTGGAAAATGCGGCGCTGCTTCCCTGGCTCACTGGCACGGCGCTGCTGCATTGCGCGATTGTGGTGGAAAAGCGCGAGGCGCTGAAGGCCTGGACCGTGCTGCTGGCCATCGCCACCTTCTCTCTTTCGCTCTCTGGCACATTCCTCGTGCGTTCGGGCATCCTCAACTCGGTGCATAGTTTTGCGGCGGCGCCGGACCAAGGGCTGTTCATCCTCGCGCTGCTGGGGCTAACCATTGGCGGCTCTCTGCTGCTATTTGCCATACGCGCGCCAGTGCTGGCGGCGGCGGGTATTTTTGCGCCCATCTCGCGGGAAAGCGCGCTGGTGCTGAATAACGTGTTCCTTTGCGCCATTGCCGCCGTGGTGTTCACCGGCACGCTCTATCCGCCTTTCGCCAATCTGCTGTTCGGCGTGCAGCTATCCGTCGGCGCGCCGTTTTTCAACCAGACGGTCCTGCCGCTCGCCGCGCCCATTATCATCGCCATGGGGTTCGGCCCGCTGCTGGCCTGGAAGCGGGCGGATTTTGCCCCTGTGTTGCAACGGCTTTATCTGGCTGGCGGTGTGGCGGCCGTGGTGTTTCTGGTTATGGCGGCCAACCGGCATATTATCGCGGCCTTGGGGCTGGCGGGCGGCGCCTGGGTGGTGTTGGCGGCTTTTACCGATCTCGCCCAGCGCGTGCGGCTGTTCCGAGTGCCGCTGGGGCAATCCGTGGCGCGGTTTTTTACCATGCCGCGCGCCTCTATCGGCGCGGCGCTTGGGCATATTGGCTTCGGCGTAACGGTGCTGGGTATTGCGGGCATGACCCTGGCGCTGCAAAGCGTGGTGGTGCTGCAGCCCGGCCAGTCCACCAAGATGGGCGGCTATGTTTGGACGCTGCAGGATATTCACAGCGCGCCCGGCCCGAACTACACACGGCGCGTGGCTGATATTACCGTGGCGGACAAAGACGGCGTATTCCTCAGGCTGCACCCTTCCCGCCGCTTCTTCACCACGCAGAAAACCATCACCAACGATGCCGCCATCCACACCAACGGATTCCGCGACCTTTATGCGGTGTTTGCCGATGAGTCCGCTGGCGGCGGGGCGGAGCTGCGGCTGAACGACCACCCGATGGCGCCGGAAATATGGATCGGCGGACTCATCATGGCGCTAGGCGGGTTCTTCTCACTCTCGGACCGGCGGCTGCGCGTCGGCGCGCCGTCGCGCAAGCGCGTGGCTGCGGCGGTGGCTTCGTGAGTCCGTTACGGCGGCGCCTGCTGTTTGGCGTGCCGTTGGCCCTAGCCGTTGCGGGTGGAGAAGGATTTTACATTCTGCTGCGCCGTATGCAGGACAATAAATACGACCCGCACGCCCTGCCCTCACCACTTATAGGCAAACGCCCGCCTGCTTTTTCTCTACCCGGCATTGCCGGCATGCAGGGGTTTTCCAACACCGATATTGCCGCGCCCCAAAAACCGATGCTGGTGAACTGGTTTGCCTCCTGGTGCATGCCCTGCGCCGAGGAAGCGCCGCTCCTCGGCCAGCTCGCGGCGGGTGGTTTGAGCATCTGGGGCATTGCGTACGAGGATGACGCGAAGAGCCTGCAAGCGTTTTTGGCCCAGAACGGGAATCCGTACCAGCGCCTGGCCAGTGACGCGAGCGGCACCACCGCCATAAACTGGG
>JAKBCX010000301.1 GCA_021807465.1 Pseudomonadota bacterium
GGCACGGCGATGTCAACGGTATTTGAGCCGGCATCGGTGATGACATGCATTTTTAAGGGACGGAATGGCGGAGCCGGCAGGTAGGCTTCGAACCCGGTTTCCGCGACATGGGCAAAATCAGGATAGAAGTTGAGAAGATCTGGCCGGCTATGGAAGGTTTCCACAGCTAGGCTTTGGTCTCCACTCGTAAAGACCAGGCGGCGCACAGGATGGGCGAAAGCATGCGCCCAGCCTCGCACATAAATGCCGAAAATGTCGCACCACAGCCGGTCGACCATGAAGGCCACCGGCAAAATTGTTGTTCCGGCCTCGCTGGAATCTTCACACGTGGAAACCGGCGGCTGTACGGGGCCGTGGGACCGGCGGCGCGCGTTAAGGCGTGGCAGAAGGCGCAAGATGGATTTCAACGGCGCTTGCAAATGCTGCCTCCATAGAGCTTCCAACAAGGCCGCCCAAAGTGGTTTATTCGCAAGGTTTTTACCCGCGGCACCTGACAAAGGGAAGGATGAACTGTCTGGGCAAGGCTGGTTGACTGAACCAGTCAGCGCCTTGGACCGCCAAAAGGCTTGTGGTGCCCCCAGCGGAATTGCCTGCTGCTGTAGAAAATGATTCTGGAATCTCGTCTTGATGCTATCAGGTTCTTTCCGCCGATCACCATTAGGAGCTTTGCAGAATATTCTTCTAAAATGCGTAGCGCAGCCCAGCTGAGAGCAGCAGGCTGTTGCCGTTGGACATGAAGCCGGTGGTATCCAGGCTGGCGCTGGCTGAAAGCTGGCGAGTGATGCTGGCATTGGCACCCACCGTGAACACCGCCCAGGCGGGCGGCAGCTTGGGGTAGGTGCTGGTCAGGGTCACTACCGGCTCATCGGTAAAGCTGCTGGTGAATTTGGCGTTGCGGCCAGAGAGCAGAATTTGCGCGCCAATTTTGGCGTAAGGCGAGAGCGCCACGCCACCAGCCTGCCATTGCCCGCTGACCACGAGCGAGGTGGTGGCGAAAACCTGCTGATAGCCCTGGCTGTCCACGCTTTGCGTCAGCAGCGGGTCGCCGCTTTGGGTGTAGGCGCCAAGGCCGGTATTGGTATAGGTCAGCCCCGCTTCCGGCCCTAGTTGCAGGCTGGGCAGCACGGGGAAGAGGTAGCCGCCAAACGCATCCACCGCGTAGGATGTGCCAGTGGGCTTGCCGGTAGGGGCGTTGCCGATAACGCCGGGGGTTTGCGTATTATACCAGCCATGGCCGTAAGAGGCGGCGAGCGTGGCATAGGCGTGGTTCCATTGCGCCAGACCGTACAGGCCGATCTCGAAGGCGTTGTCACGCACCGTTCCGCCCTCGTTCACATTGGCGTGGTTGCTGCCATAGCCCAGCGCCAGACCGGCCATGATGTGCTGGGTGAAGCGGTAATCCGCACCCAGGGCGACGACGGCGTCGTTATAGCTGTACCCCAGCGCCGTATCGCTATTATTGCGGTTTCCGAACCCGCCGCCCGCGCTGATAAAGATGCCGAGCTTCTGGTCCGGGGCGGCGTTGCTGCCCGTGGCGCCATCTATGTTGTAAGACAAGCCGGTGGCGCCCGCGCGCAGCGCGTCCATGCGGTCATCGAGCAGCGTGTTGAAATCCAGCGCGCCTTGTGTGCCGAGCTGGCCGGGTATGCTCAGGCTCTCGAACCCGTTGAGTGAGGTGGCGGCGTAGCGGGCGATATAGTTTTGCGCGTGTGTGGTGGGATGCACGCCGTCCCAGAACACATAATCGGCCTGGGTTGCGGCGCTGCCATTCAGGCATGCGGAGACATTGATGCAGGCCTGGGTGACATTGGTGAAGCCATACACAGACGGGTTGGCGATGACGTTGTTGAGAAGCTGCTTGGTGTCCAGCACGATGATGTTGGCGCCGGTGGCGTTATGCACACTTTCCATGGCGCCGGGCAGGGCGGCATCGTGCAGGTTGGCGAAAGCATTGCCCAGCGCGGTGCCCAGGGCGGAGCCGTTATAATCCGGTGTTTCGCCCAGATCGGGGACATTCGGCACGATAAGCGTGCGCGCGCCAAGCTGGGCGAGGCTGGTGGCGTCGGATGTGAGTTGCGAAATGGCGGTGCTGACGCCGGAGGTGACGAGCGAAACGGCCTGGGAGGGGTTGGCCTGCACCAGCCCGGCATACAGAAAGTAATTATTCGCCCCGCCCCAGAGCGTAACCACATCACCCGCGCTGAAATGCCCGCCGGAGGCGGCGAACCCGGCGATTTCCGTGCTGATGCCGGGCAGGTTCGCCCCTTCCAGATTGGTGCCGTAATATGTGCCGTTTACGGTAAGGGGGCCGGTGAAGGCGCCGCCATAGGCGAAATTATCGGCTGGGGACCCACTGAGATCGGTGAGGCCGGGCAGATATTCCACCCAGATTTTACCGTTGGAGAAATGCCCATCGTAATAGGGCGCGGGTGGCAGGCCGATGAGATGGTACAAATTGCCGTCATCGGACAGGCTGTCGCCAAACACATACAGGCTGCCAGCGCGTGCGGGCAGGCTGGCCGCAACCCCCAGAATGGCCATGGCGGCAAGTGCATGTTTATGCATGGAAGCGTCTCCATCTGGCGCATAAAAAGGCGCCTAACGTTATCGTTAGGCGCCATACGAAGACGATATTACAAATATGTCAAGAGAAACGGCGGCGCACCGCCGTCTCGCTCAGTTTTCGGTGGAAAGTGGGGTGTCGCTGCCCAGCATTTCGATGCGGCCGGTAATCTGCCCGCCATCTTCCACCTGCAGGCGGCGGCAGCGCGCCGTGCCCAGCACGCGGCCGGTGCTGCGTACCACCAGCGTCTGGCGGGCAACCAGCGTGCCGTCGATAGTGCCGGCGATCTCGGCCTCTTCCACCTCGACCTCGCCCTTGAACACGCCGCCCTGGGCGATGGAGAGCTCGGTCAGCCCGTTGATGCTGTTGGCTTCCACCGTGCCTTCCACCACCAGGCGCTCGGCATCTTGCACCGTGCCCTGCACGCTAATGCCGCGGCCAACCACCAGGGTGCGGCGGTCTGCCACCGGCTCACGCGCGGGCGTGCCGGTGAAGGTGGCGCGGGAAGGCACGCTGGGTGGCACATTGGCGGGCGGCACCACATTGGGCGGTGTGGACGGAACGGGCGGCGGGGCGAAGGGCGAACGGGCCATGGGGGTAGTCTCCTTAAAACTTGGGGGAATGGGGGCACCGGCCGGACTTGTCT
>JAKBCX010000302.1 GCA_021807465.1 Pseudomonadota bacterium
CGGCGCTGGTGAATGTGGCCAGGGCAATGGCAGCAGCCATGGCAATTCGGGACAGCCGGGTCATTATCATCATCCTCTTCGTGCAACTGAGACGGGCGGGCGGTGGACGTCCGCCAGGGGGCAAAGCAAGATCGGTGCCAGTTACAAACTCTTGCAAAGCGTTAGAGGAGTGGCGTGCCGGGGGGATGGGTGGTGCAGCCGGGGCTGCGCCGCCAGGGATCAATTTAACGTTGGCTCCATGAGGCTGATTGCGCCGGGCGTGGAGTAAAAATATGCAGCTTTCGCCGCGGGTGCCGTTAATTTGATCTTTTGTGGTTTTGGCGGCCTGTATTTTGGCTGCATTATGTTCAGGCTGGTGGCCCGGCGCGCCATGCCTTGCCCGCGCGAGGTTATGCTGGGTGCCGTAACATTGGCCTTGCGCCCCGGCCTGCTCCCACCATATTTGCGGCGGGAGAATGTTGCCATTACGTATGCGCGGCCATCCCACGCGTGTGTTGAGGGAAGTGGCGGCAAGTACAGATTAGGAGGCGTGACGATGTTGAAGAAAACTTTGCAGCTGGCCGTTCCGGCGGCGCTGCTATGCGCGGGCTTGGCCGCGCCGCGGGCCATGGCTCAGCCAGCCCCGGCGGCGGTGCAGCAGACAGTGAGCGTGACGGCCACGGTGGAAAGCGTGGATATGACCACGCGCCAGGTGCTGCTGAGCGGCCCGCAGGGCGGGCTGGTTACGGTGGTGGCCGGCAAGGGCGTGCAGAATCTCGGCCAGTTGAAGGCGGGTGACCATGTGGTGATAACCGAGCAAAGGGCCGTGGCCGTGCAGGTTGGCAAGCCGGGCCAGGATTTGGCGGCGCCGACGCTGCAGGGCGCCGCGGTGCGCGCGGCGCGTGGCGAGCTTCCCGCCGGGGCGGCTTATGAGCTGGTGAATGTGAATGTGCGTATTAACAAGGTGGACGCGAAGACCCACACGGTCAGCTTCACCCGCGCCGATGGCAGCACGGGCCAGATTACGGTGAAGAACCCTGATCTGCAGAAATTCGCCGACCAGTTGAAGCCGGGCGATAATGTGGAACTGGCCTATTTGCAGGCCGTTAGCATTGTGGCGCAGAAGCCCTGATGCGACGCGCCCGGCGCTTAAGCGGCGCCGGGCGTTCCTTCATCCACAATGGCCTGCAGCGTGCGGGCCAGCCATTTCAGGCTTTCGCGCCGTACCGGCTCCATCGGAATCTGGTGGCAATGCACCACGAAGCCGGTAAACAGAATCAGGATATTCAACGCCCTTGCCCTGGCATTGGGTGGCCCCAGCCAGTGCGCCAAGCCTTCCAGCGCATGGGTTTTGTTCAGGCGTGAGAGAATCTCCTTCGCCTCGTCATCGCCCGAAGAGCGGACAACCATGGCGGTGAGGTTGGTATCGCCCTCTTCCAACAGAAGCTGCGCCATGTGCTCGCCGAATTTTGTTTTCTCATGCTCGAACAGGCCCGGGCTGAGCATGGCGCTGCGCAGCGCCTCTTCAAACAAATTGGCCTTGGTGCCGAAATAACGCAGCAGCAGCGAGGGAGCGACATCCGCTTTTTTGGCAATGTCGCGTATGCCTGCCTGGGCGTAGCCTTTACGCGCGAATTCTTCCTGCGCCGCCGCCAGAATACGGCTTCTGGTCTGGGCCGCGTTGCGGCGTTTGGGCGGCGGTTTTGGGTCCATGGCAAGGATTTAACCAGCCTGCGCGGGGTGCTTCAAGCGGATGCTTGCCTCGTACGGCGGCGCGCGCCTATTATGTGGAACAACTGGTCACTTAATAAGGCCGCCGGGGTGTAAGGAGTAGAAATATGTCCGTTATCACGCGCACCGAGCGCAGCTATTGCCGCATATGCACGGCGCAATGCGGGATTTTGGTCGATCTGGACGGCGAGCGAGTTGTGGCCGTGCGCGGGGATAAGGATCACCCCGTCTCCAAGGGCTATACCTGCCCCAAGGGCCGCGCGCTGGGGCAGATGCACCACCATGAGCGGCGTATAGAGCAGCCGCTGATGCGCCAGGCAGATGGCACGCTGGCGCCAGTGGGCTGGGAGACGTGCCTGGATGATATTGCCGCCAAGCTGCGCGGTATTATTGATAAGCACGGCCCAGCCTCGGTGGGGATTTTTTTCGGCAGCGGCATTGGCATGGACCCTGCGGGGTTCCGCATGGCGGAGGCGCTGCACCGCGCCATCGGCACGCCGGCCAAATTCTCGCCGCTGACCATTGATGGCACGGCGAAAACCTATGTGGCGAGCGTGGTTGGCGGGTTTCCTGGGCTTGGTACGCGCCCGGCCTATGAACAGGCCAAAATGGTGGTGTATCTTGGCACCAACCCCATGGTTTCGCACGGGCATGTGGTGGCCATGTGCAACCCGGCCCTTACCATTAAAGCAGCCGCGCGCCAGGGCGAGGTGTGGGTGATAGACCCGCGCCGCAGCGATACGGTGGGCTTTGCCACGCACCATATGGCGCCGCTGCCGGGTACTGATTACGCCGTGCTGGCCTATGTGGTGCGGGCGCTGTTGGTGGAAGATGGCGCGCCCAATGCGCAGCCCGCCGTTGGGGTTGAGGAATTGCGCGCGGCTGTTGCGCCGTTTACGCGCGAATATGCGGCGCGTTTAGCCGGGCTGGGGGTGGAAGAGCTGGATGCGTTCCTGGCTTCGATCCGCAAGGCGGGGCGCGTGGCCATGGAGGCGGGCACGGGCATTACCATGTCGCGCGGCGGCAACCTGACCATTTGGCTGGCCTGGGTGGTTATGGTGCTGACCGATTCCATGAACCGCCCGGGCGGGGTGGCGTTTCATCCCGGCTTCATCAACCGGCTCGATTTGGCGCCGGTGCCGGTGTTCGATACGCCCACGCATCCTGGCCCCGCGAGCCGGCCGGAGCTGCCGGGCATTGTGGGAGACTGGCCGTGCTCGGCCCTGCCGGATGAGATTGAGGCGGGTAACATCAAGGCTTTCCTGAACCTGGGTGGAAGTTTGCTGCGCTCTTTCCCCGATGCGAATGCGCTGGCGCCCGCGTTGCGGAAGCTGGACTTGCTGATGAGCATCGAAATTATCGAGAACGAGACCACGGCGCTTTCCTCCCATGTGCTGCCAAGCAAGGACCAGTTGGAGCGCCCGGATTTCACCTTGTGGGATTTTCTCTCCGCGCGGGTGAATGCCCAATATACCTCGGCGATGGTGG
>JAKBCX010000303.1 GCA_021807465.1 Pseudomonadota bacterium
AAACAATCATTAAGCAATTTAGGTGACGGCGCAGCAAAAAAAAGAGACAAAATAAAAAACGGCCCCCGCAATGATGCGGAGGCCGTGATTTAGGACATAAATCCTGTCTTTTAGCTTAGCCGGCGGCCTCTTCTTCGCCGAATAGCGGCCCCAGCTCCGGCTTCTCGTCGGCTTCGGGCAGAATCTCCTCGCCGCGCGCCTGCTTCTCCGCCTCTTCAACAGAGCGGGCCACATTCACTTTCACCCCGATATGCACTTCCGGGTGCAGCTCAACGCGCACGGTGGAAATGCCCAGGGTCTTGATGGGGTGGATCAGCAGCACCTGGTTGCGGCCAATGCTCAGCCCGGCCTCGGTGGAGGCTTCCGCGATGTCGCGGCTGCTCACCGAACCATACAGCGCGCCGGACTCGGAGGCCTGGCGGATGAGGGTGACAGCAAGCCCGGTTACGCGCTCAGCCACACGCTCGGCCTCTTCGCGGCGCTTCAGGTTCTGCGCCTCAAGCTGGGCGCGCTCGCGCTCAAAGCGCTCCTTGTTCGCCTTGGTGGCGCGCACGGCCTTGGCCTGGGGCAGCAGGTAATTACGGGCATAGCCCGGCTTCACCTTCACCAGCTCACCCATCTGGCCCAGCTTTTCAACGCGCTGGAGCAGGATCAGTTCAACGTTTGCCATTGCTCTGCCCCCCTTAGTTCAGCACGTAAGGCAGCAGGGCGAGGAAGCGGGCGCGCTTGATGGCCTTGGCCAGCTCGCGCTGCTTCTTGCCCGAAACGGCAGTGATGCGCGACGGCACGATCTTGCCGCGCTCTGACAGGAAGCGCGACAGCAGGCGCACGTCCTTATAGTCGATGACCGGCGCGCCAGCCCCGGAGAAGGGGCAGGATTTCTTGCGGCGGTAGAAGGGGCGGCGGGCGCCCACGGCGGGGCGGCGCAGCGTACCGGGCTGTTCAGTGTTGTCGGACATCAGATATCCTCCTCGGCGCCGTATTCGTCACGGTCGGCGCGGAACTCGTCGCGCGCGCGGAACTCTTCGCGCTCATCAAAGCCGCGCTTGCGGCCGGAATCGAAGCGGCCACTGGGCTTGGGTCCGCGGAAGGAACGCTCGCGGTCATCGGCCTTGCGGGAGAGGATGGCGGAGGGTTCCTCCGAGATCGCTTCCACGCGCACGGTCATGAAGCGCAGCACGTCTTCGTTCAGGGTGAGCTGGCGCTCCATTTCCTGCACGGCGGGGCTAGATGCATCCAGCCCGAGCAGGATGTAATGGCCCTTGCGGTTCTTTTTGATGCGGTAGGCCAGCGAGCGCAGGCCCCAATATTCACGTTTCTTGACGGCACCACCATCGGCTTCGAGCTGGGCGGTGGCGGCATCGGCGACGGCGTCGGCCTGTGCCTGGGTGATCTCGCTGCGCGCGATCACCACGGTTTCATAAAGCGGCATTTGCGGTCCCCCTCTGGCTGATCAGCTCAGGCCCTGGTCTGGGCCACCCGGAATTGGGACGAGCATAGCCGGGCACGATGCCACGCACCCGGCAGGGAAGCGCGGCGTAAAGCACGGATGGCCGGGCTGTTCAAGGGGCAGCCCGGCCGGGCATTGGCCCGGCAAACGCTCCCGCGGTATTTCTGCCCGCCTGCGCGCCTGCCTGCCCCCCGCACTTTTCATCTGCTGTATTAGCGAATACTCCATGCCTATTCGAGCTTAGGGTTCACATGAACAGCGTTGCTGGTCATTTCATCGGTGCAAGGCGCGGGGCAAGGCATGGAAAATAGAACACGCCTCGCGATCACCATCTGTCTGATTTTGGCAACATTGATACAGGCGCTGGATACCACCATCGCCAATGTCGCGCTGCCCTATATGCAGGGCAGCCTGTCCGCTAGCCAGGACGAGGTGGCCTGGGTTCTTACCTCTTACCTCGTCACGTCCGCCATCATGACGCCGCCCACCGGCTATCTTGCCACCCGTTTTGGGGTAAAGCGTGTCTTGCTGGTCTGTATTACCGGCTTTACCCTTGCCTCCATGCTGTGCGGCGCGGCGCAGTCGCTTACGCAAATTGTTATATTCCGCTGCCTGCAAGGGGCGTTGGGCGCGCCCATCAACCCGCTCACGCAAGCCGTGCTGTTCAACATCAACCCGCCCGAGCGCCAGGGACGGGCCATGTCCACATTCGGTATTGCCATTATGGCGGCGCCGGTATTGGGGCCGGTGCTGGGCGGGTGGCTGACATCCGATTATTCCTGGCGCGCCGTGTTTTATATCAACGTCCCGCTCGGGGTGCTGGCGATTATAGGCACGTTCATCTTTCTGCCGGAAACCAAAGTTAATTCTACGTTCAAGCTGGATTGGCTCGGCTTTGCCACGCTCAGCATCGCCGTCGGCGCGTTACAAATGCTGCTGGACAGGGGGGCGGAGAAGGACTGGTTTTCCTCCGGCGAAATCATATTCGAGACCGTGCTGGCCGGCACGGCGTTTTATTTGTTTCTCGTGCATGTCTTTACCACGCGGGCGCCCTTTATCCGGCCAGCCCTCTTTGGCGACCGCAATTTCGCGGCCGGCACGCTCTTCATCACCAGCGTCGGCATTGGCTCCTATGCGGCTTTGTCGCTTCAGCCGCCCTTTCTGCAAAGCCTGATGAACGAGCCGATCATCACGGCTGGCCTGGTCATGGGGCCGCGCGGTTTTGGCACCATAGCGTCCATGCTCATCGCGGGCCGGCTTATAGGCCGGGTGGATACGCGGATCATTCTCTTTGCCGGACTCATCACCACGGCCTCGGCGTTTTATACAATGAGCCGCTGGACCCTCGATGTCTCGAACATGACGATTATGCTTACCGGTATTGTGCAGGGGGCGGGCCAGGGCTTGATTACAGTGCCGCTGAGCACGCTGAGCCTGTCCACCATAGCGCCGGAACATCGGGCGGAGGGGGCTGGCGTGTTTAACCTCGCCAGAACCATTGGCTCGGGCGTAGGCATTTCCATCGTCAACAGTTTGTTCACGCGTAATGTGCAGGTTAATCACGCGGAAATCTCCAGCCATATCACGCCCTTCAGCCGCACGCTTAATTCGCCCGGCGTTGCGGCGTTTTGGAATCCGTTTACGCCCGGCGGCCGCGCCGCGCTGGATTCCGTCATCAACCAGCAGGCGCAGGTTATCGCCTATAATAACGATTATAAGATGCTGATGCTTTCAACCCTCGT
>JAKBCX010000304.1 GCA_021807465.1 Pseudomonadota bacterium
CTCGGGCCGGTAAACCAGCCCGCTGCGCTCGCGTTGCATACGCCGCGCATTGGCCCAGGCATTCGCCGCCTCCGGCAACTGGCCGAGCTGGTCAAAAGCCTGCGCCCGCACCAAAATCTCCGGCCCCATCAGCCCATCTGTTGCCCCCAGCCGCTCCAGCGCGGCGGCGGGCTGGCGCATGGCCAAATCCGCCATGGCGCGCAACAGCCGCAGGGTGCGGTCATCGCCCCATTTGCCCAGCGCCTCATCCAGCACCGTCATGGCCTCGGCCCTGCGGCCGCGCCCAAACTCCACCTGGGCCTTGCCCCCTACGCCGCGCCTGTTCTCGGGCCGCAGGGCCAAGGCTTTCTCATAAAGCTCCGCCGCCTCGTCCAGCCGCCCCTGCAGCTTCAAATTCCAGGCCAGATTCGCCAGCACTAGCCCATCCTCGGCGGGCAGAAGCTTCAGCGCCTTGCGGTAATGCGCCTCTCCCTCCAGCACGGCGCCCGTTTCGGTCAGCACCACGCCCATCACGTGCTGCACCGTGGCATCTTTCGGCATGGCCTTCAGCGCCGCGGCGGCAATGGGTACCGCCTCCTCGTGCCGCCCTTGCGCCACCAGATATTGCGCATACTGCGTATTGGCCTGCGCCCGCGCATTAGCCGGCCCCGGCAGGGCGGCCAGGCGCTTGCCCAAGGCTGTCGCGGCCTCATGCTTGTTCTGCGCCTTGCGAATCTCGAACAGCACGCGCAGCGCGATGCGCTGATTCGGCGCTACATCCAGCAGCTTTTGTACCAGCGCCTCCGCCTCGGCATATTTGCGCTCGTTGAACAGCTTAGCCGCCTCGTTGGCCTGTGTATCCAGCAGGGCGGTATGCTCCTGCAGCGGCAGGGCAGCTATATCCAATTCGCAGCAACGTACGGCGCGCAACCCGCTCCCGCACGGGCAGGGGTTTGTTTTCAGCTTGAGTTCAGTCACCGCTCTTACCCGTTGATTATACGCGCATAATACAGGCTTTACGCCCCCCGGCAACGCATCCGCCCGCACCAAAAAACCAAATATTCCCAAGGCTTAACGCGAACAAGTCTCATTCTCACAAGGTTATGATTTGCTTGACCAAGCCCGTTTGCGGCGCCAGATACTGCTGCCCGCGAGGAGTATGCTGCAATGCGAGATTTTTCCGAACTATCCGAACGCGAGGTGCTGGCCCTGGCCATCGGCGCCGAGGAAGAAGATTGCCGCATTTACACAGACCTGGCGGAGCGCCTGCGCGAGGAATTTCCCGCCTCGGCGCAGATGTTTATGGAAATGGCCGAGGAAGAGACCGAGCACCGGCGCAAATTGCTGGATTTGTACGGCGAGAAATTCGGCCAGCACATTCCGCTCATCCGCCGCCAGGATGTGCGCGGCTTCCTCAGCCGCAAGCCCATCTGGCAGCTCCCCAAGCCCAGTATCGAGGATGTGCGCCTGCTGGCAGAGAGCATGGAGACCGAAACCAAGCGCTTTTACCGCCTGGCTGCCTCCCGCGCCACCGATGTCTCCATCCGCAAGCTGCTGGGCGATCTGGCCGAGGCCGAGCAGGAGCACGAGATGCGCGCCGACGCCATCGTGAGCAAGAACCTCACCGCCGAAGTACGCCATGGCGAGGATGCACACGCCCGCAAGCTATTCATATTGCAGTATATCCAGCCCGGCCTGGCCGGACTCATGGATGGCTCCGTTTCCACCCTGGCCCCCATCTTCGCCGCCGCTTTTTCCACCCATAGCACCCATGCCGCCTTCGTGGTTGGCGCCGCCGCGGCACTGGGCGCCGGCATCTCCATGGGCTTTGCCGAGGCGTTGTCTGATGACGGCTCCCTCACCGGCCGCGGCGCGCCTTACGTAAGGGGCAGCGTCACCGGCGTCATGACCACGCTGGGCGGGCTGGGGCATACCTTGCCCTTCCTCATCCCCAATCTGCGCCTGGCCCTCATCATCGCCTTCTGCGTGGTGGCGGTAGAGCTTGCCATCATCTCCTGGGTGCGCTGGCGCTTCATGGACACCTCCCCCTTCCGCGCCACGCTGCAAGTGGCCCTGGGCGGGGCACTGGTGTTTGCCACGGGTATTCTTATCGGCGCCGGATAGTAAAAAACCGGCATTCTGTAATTTTTACCCTCCCGCACGCATTTGTAAAAACGGCTAAATCAATTGACGCCGCGTGGAAAACCGTCTTTTTGTGCGTGAGATGGCAGAATCGTTAAGGCAAAGGGCGGGGAAAAAATGACGCCCATCAACCCATAACCAGGATCGCGGCACATTGCGTAACCCCCCAAAACTCATTCTCTATTCGGGGTTCGACACTGAATCCGTGCGGCAAAAACTGGGCGCACCACAATATAGCTACCATTTCGTGCTTACCGGCTACTTGCCCGCGCTGCGGCAACTGGGCGAGGTTGTGCATGTGCAAAACCCCGAAGCCGAGGTGGACGCGCTATACGATGAATGCCAGGCCAAGGGGCAAACCTGCCTGTTCCTGTGCTTCGCCCCGCCGCATCTGGTGCCCATCACCCTGCGCTGCCCCACCATCCCGGTCATTGCCTGGGAATTCTCCAACATTCCCACCGAGATGTGGAGCGATGACCCGCGCTCTGACTGGCGCAACGTATTCCGCCATTGCGGCCGTGCCATCACGCTCTCGCGCCACACCGCTGCCCTGGTGCGCGAGGCCATGGGGCCGGATTTCCCGGTTTTTGCCATCCCCACCGCCACTTACGACGGCTTCGCCCCGCTATTCGACCCCGCCCCGCGCCCCGTGCCGCCGCGCGAGATCAGCTTCCACGGCATGGTGTTCGACAGCGCCGCCGAACCGCGCCTGCGGCACGTTCTGCCCTGGCCGCCAGAAGCCCCGCCGCCGCCAGAAGCCCCGCCGCCGCCACCGCCCATACGCGGCATGCGCGCGCGCCTCTCGCGCACGCTGTATTTTGGCGAGCAATGGTACCAGGAGGTCGCGCGCGATGCTCTGCCAGGCTGGAGCAAATCCGGGCTGCGCCTGGGCGGCCGCGCCGCGCGGCGCCTCTACCGCACCATATTGCCACGCCCGCCCGCACCGCCGCCGCCCGCGCCGCCGCCCGAGCCGGAGCACAAAATTCGGCTCTCCGGCATTGTCTATGGCTCCGTCTTCTCACCCGAGGATGGGCGTAAGAACTGGCACGACCT